>JAJYAB010000272.1 GCA_021779775.1 Actinomycetes bacterium | reverse complement strand
GAAGGTGGTGCCCGAGACGATCGCCGAGCACGGGGGCACGCCGGTGCGGACCCGTGTGGGCCACTCGTTCATCAAGCAGGTGATGGCCGACACGGGAGCGGTCTTCGGCGGTGAGCACTCGGGCCACTACTACTTCCGCGACAACTATCGAGCTGATTCGGGCATCATCGCCGCGCTCGTCGTGCTCGAGGTGCTCTCCAAGGCGGACCGGCCGCTGTCCGAGCTGCTCGTGCCCTACCGACGGTATGCGGCATCGGGAGAGATCAACACGGCAGTGGCCGATCCTGTGCAGGCAGTTGGCGAGGTCGCGCGCCGTCAGGCCGGAGCGGTCGATCGGATGGACGGCCTCACCGTGGACTTCGGGGATTGGTGGTTCAACCTCCGACCCTCCAACACCGAGCCGCTGCTTCGCTTGAACGTGGAAGCGGCAACCGACGTCGAATGCCGCCGCCATGTCGCCGAGGTGCTCGATCTGGTCGCCTCGGTGCCGGGCGGGACGCCAGCGAGCGGCTGAACCGCCACCGAAGCTGTCGGCCTGGCGTCACCGGGTCGACGATGGAGAGGAGAAAGGACGAGCCATGGCCCTCGATCCGCTGCTGTTGGAGGTGCTCGCGTGCCCCGAGGACAAGGGGCCGTTGCTGTACTTCGCCGACGACCAGCTGCTGTACAACCCCCGCCTGCGACGCGCGTACGCCGTGCGTGACGGCATCCCGGTGATGCTCGTCGACGAGGCCCGCGCCGTGGGCGACCAGGAGCACGAGCGCCTGGAGGCGCTCGCGGCGACCGGATCCATCCCGTCGACGTTGTCGGGCCCCGCCGCCGAGGGCGCGGGGTGAGCGGGAGGGAACCTGCTCCGGGCCGGCTCGACTCCCTGGGCATGTTCGATGCTGCGGCGGGGTTGCCGGAGCAGGTCGCCGATGCGGTCGGCCGGGCCAAGGGCCTGCATGGCCTTCCGCAACGCGACTACGTGGAGAACGTCGTCGTGCTGGGCATGGGTGGGAGCGGCATCGCCGGCGACGTCATGGTGGCGGTCGCCGGGCCGTTCCTGGCGGTGCCGGTCACGGTGTCCAAGTCATACGACGTGCCCGACTTCGTGGGCAGCGGCTCACTGGTGTTCGCCATGTCGTTCTCGGGCGACACCGAGGAGACGGTGGAGGCTGCCGGAGCGGCCTATGCCGCCGGTGCGCGGCTCGTCGTGGTGACGGCCGGCGGTGAGCTTGGCCGGCTGGCTGACGGGTGGGGTGTGCCACGAGTCGACGTTCCGGGAGGCATCCCGCAACCCCGGGCGGCGCTCGGGGCCATGGCCATACCGCCGCTGGTCGTGCTCGAGGATGTCGGCCTCTTCCCGGGTGCCACGGAATGGATCCGTCTGGCCGTCGACCAGCTGTCGAGCCGGCGGGACCAGCTGGTGAAGAGCGGCAGCTTCGCCGAGCAGGTGGCCGACCGGATCGGCCGGACGATCCCCTTGCTGCATGGCGCCCAGGCGATCGGTGCTGCTGCCACCACCCGGTGGAAGGCCCAGGTCAACGAGAACGCCAAGTCGCCGGCGTTCCAGGCCGTGTACCCCGAGCTCTGCCATAACGAGATCGCCGGGTGGGGGCAGCACGGTGACGTTACGCGGCAGATCATGACCTTGGTCAACCTCCGTCACGACGCCGAGCATCCGCAGGTCGCCCGGCGCTTCGAGCTGGTCACCGAGATCTTGCGCGAGGTGGTGGCTGACGTGCTGGAGATCCGCGCCGTGGGCGAAGGCGACCTGGCGCAGCTCCTGGACCTGGTGCTGGTGGGGGACTTCGTCTCCCTGCACCTCGCCGCTCGCGAGGGCATCGATCCCGGTCCGATCCCCGTGCTCAGCGACTTGAAGCAGCGGCTGCGCGACGGATGACCGTCGCGTCCGGCCTGCCCTGATGACCTGACCAATGACAGACGACGCCGATTGGCGTAGAGTGACGTCGTGGGCTGTGTCCGGGTCTGTGGTTGCAAGTCGAAGCCAGTCGCAGGCGAAACGACCCACGTAAGGCAACTCGTGGTTGCTGAGCATGGTGCGGCTTAGAGGTAAGCCCTGCCCGTCGCGGTGCCGGCTGTCGGCTCCGGGCGGAGAAGGAGGGAAGCCGGTCGCTCATGGTGCTGCAGGGTCGTCCCGACAGGCGGCCGCCGGCACCGGGCCGCCAGCTCCTCGGCAGGCGAGTGTGGGGCCAAAGACCAGGTCAGCCGGGTGCAGCCCACGTCATCCATCCCTGATGCCGGTGTCATCCCTGATGCCGGCGGCAGGGGATGGGACAGGGCTGTCGCCGTAGAGGCCGTCGAGGAGGTGCACGTGGACGTCGTCGTCGTCGGTTGCAAGGCCGTGGTGCCCGAGGAGACCCGGGTCATGGCGGAGGCGAAGGTGGCCAGGCTGGGTCGCCGGTCGCCGGTCCTCGAGCGAGCGGAGGTCCGGCTCACCGAGGATCGGTGTGCGCCGCCGCCGGGTCGCCGGGTGTGCGAGGTGACGATCACCGGCCATGGCCATGTCGTGCGGGCGCGTGCCGGATCTCAGGAGCTACCGGCGGCGATCGACCTCGCGGTGGACAAGCTCGAGCACCAGGTCGAGCGGCTGAAGGGGAAATTGGTAGGACGATCGCATCCCCGGCACGGGCGGGAAGTGGCGCGGGCCTGAGGCGGCCCTCTGCTCCGCGTCCTGGGGCGGCTGCCGGCAGTAAGCTCAGCCAGTCATGAGTGTCTTCACCCGCGTCCTGCGGGCCGGCGAGGGCAAGAAGGTCCGGCGGCTCGCTGAGATCGTCCCGTTGATCAACGAGCTCGAAGCGGACATGGAGGTCCGCTCCGACGAGGAGCTCGCCGGCCAGACGGTGCGCCTCCGTGAGCGGTTGGCTGCCGGGGCGACACTCGATGACCTGCTGGTCGAGGCCTTCGCCACGGTGCGCGAAGCGGCCCGGCGAGTGCTGGGCCAGCGTCCCTACGACGTGCAGCTGATGGGGGGCATGGCCCTCCACTTCGGTTGGATCGCCGAGATGAAGACCGGCGAGGGCAAGACCCTGGTCTCGACGCTCCCGGTGTACCTGAACGCGCTCGCCGGACGCGGGGTGCACGTCGTCACGGTGAACGATTACCTCGCCAGCCGCGATGCCGAGTGGATGGGCACGGTGCACCGGTTCCTCGGTCTGGCCGTCGGGCGGGTGAGCCCGGATCTGGCCGATGCCGCCGACAAGCGCGAGGCGTACGCCTGCGATGTCACCTATGGCACCAACACCGAGCTCGGGTTCGACTATCTCCGCGACAATATGGCCCGTACGCGTTCCGCCATGACCCAGCGCGGTCAGGCGTACGCCATCGTCGACGAGGTGGACTCGATCCTGATCGACGAGGCTCGTACCCCGCTCATCATCTCCGGGCCCGCAGACGAGGCCGCCAAGCTCTATTACCAGTTCGCCGGGATCGCTCGCATGCTTTCGCGCGACGTCGACTACGAGGTCGACGAGGAGAAGCGCATCGTGGTGCCGACCGAGGACGGCATTGCCAAGGTGGAGCAGCAGGTTGGTGTCGACAACCTCTACGATCTCGTGTCGATCAATTATGTGCACCAGCTGAGCCAGGCGCTACGCGCCAAGGAGCTCTACCGCCGGGACAAGGACTACCTGGTGGCCGACGGCGAGGTGAAGATCGTCGACGAGTTCACCGGCCGCACCCTCGACGGCAGGCGGTGGTCGGACGGCCTCCACCAGGCCGTC
>JAJYAB010000271.1 GCA_021779775.1 Actinomycetes bacterium | reverse complement strand
GTTGTGCGATAGTGGCTGGGAACCCGTCTGCAGATCCCCGGGTTCGGCCCCACGCGGCTGAGCAGGAGCCGACTGTTGCATCCTGGCTGGGGCCTGACCCCTCCCACTGTGCGGCGTTGGAGTTCAGCATGAGCTGCATGCCGCCAATGTCGAACACCAGCATCCCCGGGTAGGGGCTTCCGATGAGGGTGACGCCTCCGGCTGTTGGAGCGGTGACCGTCACCCAGTTGGCAAGCGGGTGGCTGGTAGCAGGATCAAGGCAGGCGGTATCGCTCGTGGCACATCGGTAGATGGAGATCGACGGGTTCTTGGTCCAGACAGTCGAGGCATCGGGAACCACCTCGTTTCCTTTCCCATTCGGTGTGGAGGCGCCTCCGGTGAACAACCCTTGGTTCACGATGACCCAGCTCGTTCCGGTGAACCCGCACGACTGGACGTGCCCGTACATGGCCGCCAGGGCAGATGCTGGGCTCCCACCGAATTCCTCCGACGCCCAAGGGCCACACATGGAGATGGGTGGTGCCGGCGAGGTCGCTGCCGCCATCTGGGGCGCAGACCGCTGGAGACTCTCACGTGGGGCCGGCCCTGCCGAAGCCCACGTGGCGACGACGATCGCCGCGACCGCGCCAGTGACTGCGACCGCGCCAATAGTGACGACGGTTCGACCGGAGAAGCGAGAACGGCGGAGCGGCTGGATGCGAGCCGTTGTTCAGGTCCATTCTCCTGAGGTCCATGCTGGTGATCCTCAGCCTAAGCCCGTGGCGCTGTCGACGAGCTCGGCCCGCCCCTGGGCGACCGCCTCCTCCTCGCGGGACGTGAGAAGCACCTCAGCCTTCGAGCGAGAGACTGGGTTCTCGCTGGTGGATGCCGAGTCGCCGATGAAGGCCCCCGAAGACCGGGGAGGTGGCCGGCCGGGAAACCCGGTAGCCCGTGCGGAGCGGTTCGCCACCCCTTCAGGGGGTTCGCCGTCCTGCCGAGAACGTCCTCATGACGGCTGCGGGTACCGACCCCACCGGAGCGACGAAACGGAGCAGCCGGTCGACGCTCCCGCCTACCGGCGCGGCACCCCCCACCCTCGACCAGGCCCTGTCCACCCTGCTGGCCGACCATCCCACTGCGGTGGTGGCGGCCATCGGCGAGGACGGCGCGACGGTGCCGGTGCCACCGTCGGTCCCGGTTGGCGACGGGCATCGGGTGGTCGACGATACCTCGACCCTGGAGCTGGTCGTTCCTGCCGACCGGGTGGTCATCGTCCGGCTGTTCGCCGAGACACGCCATCGCGGCATGGTGAGCGCCCCGGTGCGGCCCGTCGACGACGAAGCCGGCCCGGTCATGGTCCACATGGTCGACGCCCGCGAGCACCATGGCGTCCTGGTGGTGGTGTTCGGGGAACCGTTCGACGCCGCCGGGGAAGAGATGGGCCGCCCGGCCATCGCGTACCTCCCGCCCCGGCTGGTGCGTGCCCGTAAGGATCCGGGCGCGGCCTACGTGTGGGTCGACGAGGCGTTCACCCAGCTGCTGGGCTGGGCGCCCGACGAGGTGCTCGGCCGGCGGAGCCTCGAGTTCATCCATGCCGACGACCACGAGACGGCCATCGCCAACTGGATCGAGATGCTCGGCGAACCCGGGCTCAACCGCCGGACGCGGGTGCGTCACCGGCACCGTGACGGTCACTGGGTGTGGATCGAGATCACCAACACCAACCGCCTCGATGACGACGACCATCAGGACGTCATCACCGAGATGGTCAACATCTCCGAGGAGATGGCCGCCCACGAAGCCCTTCGCCAGCGTGAGCAGCTCCTGCACCAGATGGCGGAGACGGTGCCCCTCGGCCTGCTACAGGTCGATCCGCTCGGCCAGGTGCTGTTCACCAACGGCCGGCTCCACGAGATCCTCGGCACCCGGGCAGCAGCGTCGCTGGACGAGCTGCTCGACGCCGTCTTCGACGACGACCGTCCGGCCCTCGACGCCGCCATCGATGCCGCCCTCCACGGCCCCGGCTCCGCCGACGTAGAGCTGCGGGTGGGCACCACCGACCGGCCAGCGGTGCGCTACTGCTCGCTGCGTCTCCGGGCGCTGCCCGGAGACGGCGGTGGTGCGCCGACCGGGGTCATCGGCTGCCTGGAGGACGTCACCGAGAGCGTCAGGATGCGGCGCGAGTTGGAGGTCCAGGCGACGTACGACCCGCTGACCGAATGCCGGAACCGGGCGTCCACGCTGACCGCCCTGGCCACCGTCATGCAGACGCACCACCAGCGCCGGGGATCGGGGACGGCGGTGGCCTTCGTCGACCTGGACCGGTTCAAGCCGGTCAACGACAAGCTCGGCCACGCGGCGGGCGACCAGCTGCTCGCCATCGTGGCCCAACGCCTGCAGGACGCCGTGCGAGACGGAGACCTGGTGGGCCGTATCGGTGGCGACGAGTTCCTGGTGGTGTGCGCCCATGTGCGCCGGCCGATCGACGCCATGAAGATCGGGCGCACGCTGGCGGCGCGGCTCACCGGAGACGTGCGGGTCGTCGGCAAGCGCACCCCGCTGGCCGCCAGCATCGGCGTGGCGTGGAGCGACGACCCCGAGGCTGACCCCGACCTGCTGATGGCGGCAGCCGATGCGGCAATGTACGAGTCGAAGCGGTCGGGCGACCACCGGCCGGTCCTGGCCCGGGCGCCGTTCGGCATGCCCGCGGTGCGGGTGGCCGTCGAGGACTGACCGGCGCGACCGGCCGGCCTATCCCGGCCACGGCCCGTCAGGCCACGGCCCGTCAGGCCACGGCCCGTCAGGCCAGGTTGTCACCGCCGAAGATCTCCGACACCGAAGTGTCCTCGAACACGGCGTCGATGGCGTCGGCGATCAGCTTGGCTGCCGACACCACCTGCAGCTTGTCGATCCAGCGGTCCTTCGGGATGGGCAGCGTGTTGGTCACCACCACCTTCGAGATCGGCGCCTTCTCCAGCCGCTCGAGCGCAGGGTCGGAGAACACGCCGTGGGTCGCCATCGCCCATACGTCGGCTGCCCCGTTCTCCGACAGGAGCTCGGCCCCGGCGCAGATGGTGCCGGCCGTGTCGATCATGTCGTCGAGCAGCACGCAGCGCCGACCCTCCACGTCGCCCACCACATGGAGGGCCTCCACCGTGTTGGCCATGCCCCGCGGGCGGCGCTTGTGGACGACGGCGATGTCGGTGTTCAGCAGCTGGCTGTAGCGCTCGGCCACCTTCACCCGGCCGGCGTCGGGAGCCACCACGACCAGGTCGTCGGTCCCCTGGCGGACCAGCTCGGCGATCAGCACCGGCATGGCCGTCAGGTGGTCGAACGGCACGTCGAAGAACCCCTGGATCTGCCCCGAGTGGAGGTCGACGCTCACCACCCGGTCGGCACCTGCCGTCTGCAGCATGTCGGCCACCAGCTTCGCGGTGATCGGCTCCCGCCCGGACGCCTTGCGATCCTGGCGGGAGTAGCCGTAGTAGGGACAGACGGCGGTGATCCGCTTGGCCGACGCCCGCTTGGCGGCGTCGATCATGATGAGCTGCTCCATCAGGGTGTCGTTCACCGGCCCGCAGTGGGTCTGCACGATGAAGACGTCGGTTCCCCGGATCGACGCGTCGTAGCGGCAGTGCACCTCGCCGTTGGCGAACTCGCGCAGGTTGGCCTCCCCCAGCGTGACCCCCAGATGGCCGGCGATCTCCTGGGCCAGCTCGGGATGCGAGCGGCCCGACACCAGCTCGAGCCGGCG
>JAJYAB010000270.1 GCA_021779775.1 Actinomycetes bacterium | reverse complement strand
TCGACGAGGTGGCGTACCTCCGTTTCGCGTCCGTCTACAAGGGCTTCGAGGATCTCGGGGACTTCCAGCGAGAGGTGGGCCTGCTGACCAAGACCACCGAGCCCAAGCGCCGGAGCCCCACCTGATGGCAACGGTCCTCGGTGAGGTTCTCGGTGAGGTTCCTGGCTGCGTGCTGGCTATCTATGCCCACCCAGACGATGCCGACGTCGCGTGTGGAGGTGCCCTCGCATACTGGGCCGACCGGGGAGCTGAGGTGCATGTGCTGCTGTGCACGGACGGGGACAAGGGGACTACCGACCCAGCGGTTGCTCCTGCGGAGCTGGTGCGGGTCCGCAGCGAGGAGTCCACGCGGGCGGCCGGGGCGCTCGGCCTCCATCCACCCGACCGGCTCCGGTACCCCGACGGCGAGGTCTGTGAAGACGATGTGCTCAGGAAGAAGCTGGTCGAGCGGATCCGCAGAGTCCGGCCCGACATCGTCTTGACCCATGATCCGACGGCTGTCTTCTTCGGTGAGGACTACTTCAACCATCGGGACCACCGGGTCGTGGGCTTCGCCGTGCTCGATGCGCTGTCGCCGGCATCGGCGCTCCCGCATTACTACCCCGAAGCGGGCCCTGCCCATCAGGTCGGCACAGCACTGCTGTCGGGAACGTTGGAGCCGACCGTCTGGGTCGACGTCACAGCAGTCATCGACCGTAAGGTCGAGGCGGTGTCGAGCCATGCGAGCCAGTTCACCGACGGTGGTGCGTGGGCCGCCCGGGCTGTCCGCCTTCGAGCCGAGGAGGAGGGGAGGCGCGCCGGGCTCGAGCTTGCCGAGGGCTTCCGGAGGCTGCGGCTCGGTGGCTGACCGATCGGCTGGTCCGCTCGGTTCCCCGGCACCGCGGCCGGTGCAGACGTGCTCCGTATCGGCGGGAACGGATAGCCGGTCGGCAGGCGATACGTGCGCCATCCTGCACGTCGACATGGATGCCTTCTTTGCCGCTGTGGAGATGCTCGACGATCCGACCTTGGCCGGCAGGCCGGTGATCGTCGGTGGCTCCGGAGCACGTGGCGTCGTGGCATCGTGCAATTACGAGGCGCGAGCGTTCGGCGTCCGGTCGGCGATGCCGGGGGTGCAGGCCAAGCGCCGGTGCCCGGACGCCGTGTTCCTCGCTGGCCGCTACGACCGCTATCGCGAGGTGAGCGAGCAGTTTCATCAGCTCCTACGGCGGTTCGCGCCGACCGTGGAGCCGATTGGCCTTGACGAGGCGTTCCTCGACGTTGCCGGAGCACGGCGTTTGCTCGGCTCACCGATCGACATGGCTTGGGCGGTACGCCGAGCCGTGCTCGAGGAGCTCGGGCTGAGCTGCGGTGTGGGCGTCGCCGGGAACAAGCTGCTGGCAAAGCTGGCGTCTCGTGCCGCCAAGCCGAGCGCGGATCGTGCGGGAACGGCGCCAGGTACTGGGATATTCGTCGTCCATCCGGGAACCGAGCTGGACTTCTTACATCCACTGCCGGTGGGGGCCCTGTGGGGCGTCGGCCCGGCGACGGTTGCCCGGCTCCGGCGGATCGGGGTGTGGACGGTGGGCGATCTGGCGTCGGTGGACGTGTCCATCCTCTGTCACCTGCTGGGGGAGTCGGCCGGCTCCCACCTGGCCGATCTGGCCTGGGGGACGGACCGGCGCCCGGTGGAGGGTGACCGCGTGCGCAAGACTGTGGGCCACGAGGAGACGTTCCTGGTCGACCTCGACAATCACCGGGCGTTGCACGTCCATCTGCTTCGCATGGCCGACGCCGTCTCCTCGCGGCTTCACGAAGCCGGAATGGCCGCCAGGACCGTGATGGTCAAGATCCGGTGGGGGGATCGCTCTGCCATCACCCGATCCCACACGCTGGCGTCCCCGGTCGATGCGCCGAGGCCGATCGCCGCGGTCGCCGGGTCGCTCCTGCGGAGCGTGGACGTCTCCCGTGGGGTACGGCTCCTCGGCGTGTCGGTCGCCAACCTGGTGGATGCACTCCCTGGTGCGGCGACCTACCAGCTGGTGTTCGATCTGCTGCCCGCCGGGGCGCATGCGGGAGCGGTCCTCCCTGCCGGCGACAAGGAGGCCGGCAGGGGGGGGACGCCGCTCGTCCGGACGCCGCGCTGGGACGCCGCCGCCGATGCTGTTGCTCGCGTCCGGGCACGCTACGGAGCGGGGGCGGTCGCGTCGGCAACCCTGATCGGGCCCGGGGGCATGTCGGTGCGACGTCGTGGCGACACCCAATGGGGTCCCCGGGGTGCCGGCATCGATGATCCCCCGGTGCGGGGGCGGGATGGGCCACCGCCGTGAAGAGTGCGGGGTGGCGTTGTCTTGGCCCTCTGCCTGCGCGAAGATTAGCTACGTGCTGCGACGGGGATCAGGAAACCGGTAGCACGTGGAACGGGAGGTTGGGCGTGCCGCTCTCTGAGCACGAGCAGAAGGTGCTGCAAGAGCTCGAGCAGGCACTGTACCGCCAGGATCCGGCATTCGCCGACCGGGTGCGCTCCGAGAACGTCTACCGCTACGCAGGTCGTTACCTGCGGTGGTCGGTTCTCGGCTTTGTCGCCGGACTGGTCGTCATGCTCGTCTTCTTCACCACGTCGGTGCTGGCCGGCTTCGCCGGCGTCCTGTTGATGTTCGCCTCGCTGATCGCCTTCTGGACGAACCTCCGGCGAATGGGACGTGCAGGATGGGACGATCTCAGCCAGTCGCTGCGGGCGCAAGGCATCGGAACCGCGCTCAACGGCACCCGGGCCCGGCTCCGGGACCGTTTCCACAAGGGCCAGTAGCCGTCGCTAGGGTCCCACTTGTGGACCTCTGCTTAGCTGTGGACATCGGGGGGACCAAGTTTGCCGCCGCGCTGGCGACCCCTGAGGGCGAGTTGCAGGCCGGCTCGTCGCGTTGGGTGCCGACGCGCCAGACGATGGAACCGGGGGAGCTGTGGTCCGACCTGCTCTCCCTCGTCGAATTGGTCAGTGCCCAAGCGGCTCGCTCTGACCGGATCGTCGTCTGCGGTGTGGGCTGCGGCGGCCCCATGGCCGGCCGAGGAGCGTCGGTCTCTCCACTGAACATCCCGGCATGGCGCGGGTTCCCGCTGTCCGTCATGCTCGCCGAGGCCACCCGGTTGCCGGTGGCCGTCGACAACGACGCCAAAGCGCTCACGCTGGCTGAAGGGTGGACCGGAGCGGCGCAGGGGCGTTCGTCCTACCTGGGTATGGTGGTGTCGACCGGCGTCGGCGGCGGCATCGTCCTCGACGGCCGTCTGCTCGGCGGCGACGAGGGCAACGCTGGTCACATCGGCCATGTCGTGGTCGAGCCCGACGGACGGGCATGCATGTGCGGCGGGCAAGGCTGCCTCGAAGCGGAGGCGTCCGGATCGGCCATTGCCGCCGTCACGGGCCGGCCGCCAGCCGAGGCGCCGCTTCTCATCGTTGAGCGCACCGGGCGCCTGGTGGGCCGAGCCGTGGCTTCGGTGGCGAACCTGCTCGATCTCTCCCTCGCCGTGGTCGCCGGCTCCGTGGCGCTCGGGTTCGGCGCCCCGTTCTTGGCCGCTGCGCTAGAGGAGAGCGGGCAGCGGGCTCGCCTCGACTTCATCCGGGGCACGCATATCCGGCCCGGAGCCTTGGGCGCAGCGGGTCCGCTGGTGGGTGCCGCGGCAGTCGGTTGGCTCCACATCGGGGCGAGCACAGGGTGCCGGCCATCGTGACAGGCGCCGGTCGGGCTGCCGTAGCGGTGA
>JAJYAB010000269.1 GCA_021779775.1 Actinomycetes bacterium | reverse complement strand
GTCCTCCAGCATCCGCAGCAGGATGCTGGTGGTGCCCAGCTTCAAGAACGTGGCGTACTCGTTCATGTTGGAGTCGCCGACGATGACGTGGAGCCGGCGAAAGCGCTCGGCGTCGGCATGCGGCTCGTCGCGCGTGTTGATGATGGGCCGGCTGCGTGTGGTAGCCGACGACACCCCTTCCCAGATGTGCTCGGCGCGCTGGGATAGGCAGAACACCGCTCCGCGGGCCGTCTGGAGCACTTTGCCCGCACCTGCGAAGATCTGGCGGCTGACCAGGAACGGGATGAGCACCTCCGTGTAGTGAGCGAAGTCGTCACGGCGGGTGGTGAGGTAGTTCTCGTGACACCCGTAGGAATTGCCAGCAGAGTCGGTGTTGTTCTTGAACAGGTACACCACCCCGCGGATCCCCTCTTCGCGCAGGCGGGCTTCCGCTCCGGTCACCAGATGGTCGAGGATGCGCTCGCCGGCCTTGTCGTGCGTGACGAGATCAGTGATCATGTCGCACTCCGGCGTGGCGTACTCCGGGTGGCTGCCCACGTCGAGGTAGAGCCGGGCGCCGTTCTCGAGGAAGACGTTCGACGACCGTCCCCAGCTGACGACGCGCCGGAAGAGGTACCGGGCCACCTCGTCAGGGCTCAGGCGCCGCTGCCCCCGTAACGTGCACGTCACGCCGTACTCATTCTCGAGCCCGAAGATGCGCTGGTCCACACGGCCAACGTAGTGCGCGGCCACCGCAGTCGCGGCCAACGTCGTCGCGGAGAGAACGAGCGTCCTCCCCCGGTGTGCTATTCCTCAGCTGGAGCGCTCCCTGCCCGCGTCCGGCCCGATCCGTCCTCCTCCGGAGCCGGCTTGCCCCCCCGGGCCGAGCGCCCCTTGGGGGGCAACAGGCGCCCCGCCAGCTCGGCGGCCGGCAGGCGTCGGAACGCTCGCCGGGTGCTCCCGCGCGCCAAGACGGCCACCTCCAGATCGCTCGGCTGCAACGTCCGCTCAGGACCGGCGAGCGTCCCCACCGCAGCCCGCAGCGCAGTGTCGAGGTCCCACCCGTCGACCACGGCGGAGCGGAAGCGCTCGGCGATGGTGACGGCGTCCCCGCCGAGCACCGCGAACCGGTCCTCGTCGGTGATGGTGCCTTCGTAGGCGATGTGGTACATCTGGTGGCGGTGCCCTTCGTCACCGAGCTCGGCTACCAGGATCTCCACTTCGAGCGGCTTCATCTCGTGGGTGAACACCTGGCCGAGGAACTGCGCGTAGAGGTTGGCCAGGGATCGGGCATCGACATCCTCACGGCTGAAGGCAAAGCCTTTCGTGTCCGCGTGGCGGACCCCCGCCACGCGGAGCTGGTCGAACTCGTTGTACTTGCCGACGCCGGCAAAGGCGATGCGATCGTAGATCTCGCTGATCTTATGTAAGGACCGTGACGGGTTCTCCGCCACCAGCAAGATGCCTTCGTCGTAGACCGCTGCAACAAGCGAGCGACCCCGGGCGATGCCCTTCTGGGCGTACTCCGCCCGGTCCTTCATGACCTGCTCGGGCGCCACGTAGAAGGGCATCGTCATGACGCGGAGCCCCCGGCCAGACCTCGCTCCACCAGCACCCCGAACCGCTGCGCCACCTCGTCCTGGGCCACCGGCTCGTACCCTTCGACGGTCACCGTCGCCACCACCGGATAGATCCCCCGCAGCACGTCCGGGCCCCCGGTCGCCGCGTCCTCGTCGGCCGCGTTGTACAGCGCCTGCACCACCAGCTCGATGGCCTGCTCGCGCCGCAGGCCCGGGCGCCAGCCGAGCTTGATCGTGGTACGGGCGTCGCGGCCGCCCGAGCCGGTGGCTGCGTGGTCCGTCTCCTCGTAGTGGCCGCCGGTGACGTCGTAGGTGAAGATGCGCCCTTCCTCGCGCCGCAGGTCGAACCCGGCGAACAGGGGCACGACCGCCAAACCCTGGAACGCCATCGGGAGATGCTCACGCACCATCTGGCCGAGCTGGTTGGCCTTCCCCTCGAGGCTCAGGGCGACACCTTCGACCTTCTCGTAGTGCTCGAGCTGCGTCTGGAACAGCTTCACCATCTGCACGGCAGGTCCGGCAGCACCCGCGATGGCAACGGCCGAGTGCCGGTCGGCGGGGAACACCTTCTCCATGGCCCGGTGGGCGATGAAGTGGCCCTCCGTAGCCCGCCGGTCACCCGCCATGATGACGCCGGCGTCGTAGCGCAGCGCCGCCACCGTGGTGCCGTGGCGCAGGGGCAGCGGACCCGGCCCGACGCTGGCGCCACCGGCGGCCGAGCCTGGTGGTGCAAGCGGCCTCTCGATCGGCGCACCGCCCGATACGCCCGAAGCCCGGATCAGGGCAGCGAAGTCGGGTCCCGGGTCGCTGCCGGGCGCGAACAAAGGCAGAACCACCGGCTACTCGCCGCCCTTCTGGACGTAGTTGCGCACGAACTCCTCGGCGTTCTCCTCGAGGACCTCGTCGATCTCGTCGAGAAGGTCGTCGAGCTCCGCCTTCAGCTTCTCCCCCTGCCCCGAGCTGGCCGGCGCCTCTTCAGGCGCCTGCTCCTCGCGTGCCGGGGTGCTCTTGCGCTTCTGCTCCCGTTCAGCCATTCGTGATGTCCTTCTGCTCGCCGCTCAGCCGTGCCAGCAGGTCCGCCGGCGAAGCGCTCCCCGCGAGGAGCTCCTCGACATGGTCGGCCGTGCCACGGAGCGGATCCATCATAGGGACGCGCCGCAAGGGGTCCGTCCCGAGGTCGAAGACGATCGAGTCCCAGTTGGCGCTGGCCACCGAAGAAGCCCACCGTTTAAGGCACTCACCTCGAAAGTATGCCCGGGTTCGGCGGGGGGGATCGACCATGGCCCGCTGCACCTCGGCCTCGTCGACCAGCCGCTCGGTGTCGAGCCGGGCGAACAACGAGCGCTCGGGACGCAGATCGTGGTACTGCAGGTCGACGGCCGCCAGCCGATGGTCGTCCCAGGCGAGATCGTGGCGTTGGCGGTACCCGTCCACGATCTGGAGCTTCGCCGCCCAGTCCACCTGGCGGACCACCGTCGAAGGGTCCGTCTCGAGACCGTGGAGCACCTGCTCCCAGTGCTGCAGCACCAGCGTGCCGACCTGCTCGTCGCCTACGTTGGCGAGCCCCCGGTCCTCCGCGTACTTGCGCGCCACGTCGAACAGCTCCCACTGCAGGTCGACCGCAGTGATCGTCCGGCCGTCGGCAAGATCGATCGTGGCAGCCAAGGTCGGATCGGCGGAGACGGCGCGGATGGCCTGCACAGGGTTCGCCACCGCCAGATCGACGGTGCCGAACACGTCGTCTTCGATCAGGCAGAGCACGATGGCCGTCGTCCCCAGCTTCAAGAAGGTGGCGACCTCCGCCAGGTTGGCGTCGCCCACGATGACATGCAGGCGGCGGTAGCGCTGGGCATCGGCATGGGGCTCGTCGCGGGTGTTGACGATGGGCCGCTTCAGCGTCGTCTCGAGGCCGACCTCCTCCTCGAAGAACTCGGCTCGCTGGGAGACCTGGAAGGTGATGCCGCGGCCGCTGGCTGCCGGTGTCTCCGAGCCGACTTTGCCCGCGCCGCAGAACACCTGCCGGGTCACGAAGTGCGGCGTCACCTGGCGGACGATCCGGGCGAAGGGAACGGCCCGGTCCATCAGGTAATTCTCGTGGGTGCCGTACGAATTGCCCTTCCCATCCGAATTGTTCTTGTAGACGACGATCGACTCGCCGGCGGGGAGGAACCCGCGGGCG
>JAJYAB010000268.1 GCA_021779775.1 Actinomycetes bacterium | reverse complement strand
GGTAGCCTCGCCGGGACCATGAACCGGACCCTCGTCATCTGCAAGCCCGATGCCGTCGAGCGCGGCCTGGTCGGAGAGATCGTCGGCCGCCTCGAGCGCAAGGGCCTCCGACTGGTCGCCGGCGCGCTGGTGACCATCGACCCCGAGACGGCAAGGCAGCACTACGCCGAGCACGTAGGCAAGGGGTTCTATGACGCGCTCGTCGAATTCATCGGCCGGTCACCGGCGTTCGTCGTTGTCGTGGAAGGCCCGGAAGACACCTGGAAGATCGTCCGCACCCTGATGGGGCCGACCGATCCGGCAGCGGCGCCGCCCGGCACGATCCGTGGGGACCTCGGCACGTTGATGACGGAGAACCTCGTCCACGGGTCGGATTCCGGCGAGTCGGCAGCTCGAGAGATCGGCATCTTCTTCCCTGGGCTCGGCTGAGGGGTCGCTGGGGGCCGGTCGCCGCCGTGCCGGGCCGCACTGCACCGCCGCACTGCACCGCCGCACTGCACCGCCGCACCGCACCGCACCGCACCGCACTGCACCGCCGGGCAGGCGGGTGGGGCAGGCGGGTGGGGCCGGACCTGGGTCCACCGTCTGGTGGGTGGGTTGTGCTATTGCTCCGGTTCCCGTACCCTGGTGGCGACCCCAGCAGCCAGCGCCGGGCGCCGACCGATCACCTCGCGCCTCGCCCGCCCCCCAGGAAGGGGATCTCCGCATGGCGGACAACCGGTTCTTCTTGCTCGGCCGAGACATGGCCGTCGATCTCGGCACAGCCAACACCCTCGTGTACGTGCGCGGTCGTGGCATCGTCCTGAGTGAGCCTTCGGTGGTGGCGGTCAACGTCAAAGACGGGCGCCCGCTCGCTGTGGGAGCTGAGGCCAAGCGGATGATCGGTCGCACGCCGAGCCATATCCAGGCCATCCGCCCGCTGAAGGACGGCGTCATCGCCGACTTCGAGGTCTGCGAGAAGATGCTTCGCTACTTCATCCAGCGGGTGCACCAGCGGCGGTTCGCCAAGCCCCGGATGGTGCTCTGCGTGCCTTCGGGCATCACCGGCGTCGAGCAGCGTGCTGTGCAGGAGGCGGCGGAGTACGCCGGTGCACGCCAGGCGTTCATCATCGAGGAGCCGATGGCCGCTGCCATCGGGGCAGGTCTCCCGGTCCACGAGCCGACGGGCAACATGGTGGTCGACATCGGCGGTGGCACCACCGAGGTGGCGGTGATCTCGCTCGGAGGCATCGTCACCAGCCAGTCGGTCCGCATCGGCGGTGACGAGCTGGACGAAGCCATCATCACCTATGTGAAGAAGGAGTACAGCCTTGCCCTGGGCGAGCGGACGGCCGAGGAGATCAAGATCGCCCTCGGCTCGGCCTACCAGCTCGAAGAAGAGCTCCATGCGGAGATCCGCGGACGCGATCTGGTGACCGGGCTGCCGAAGACGATCGTGGTCTCCACCGAGGAGATCCGGCGGGCCATCGACGACCCGGTCTCGGCCGTCGTCGACGCCGTGAAGGTCACCCTCGACAAGACCCCGCCGGAGCTGGCCGCCGACATCATGGAGCAGGGCATCGTCCTGACGGGAGGCGGAGCGCTCCTCCACGGTCTGGATGCTCGCCTGCAGGACGAGACCGGTATGCCCATCGTGGTCGCCAACGACCCGTTGAACTGTGTAGCCATCGGCAGCGGTCAGTGCCTCGAGGAGTTCGAGGCACTGAAGGACGTGCTGATCTCGTCGTCGCGGTGACTGCCGGCCGCACCAGCTGAGCCGGGAGCCCGGTTGGCCAGGACGAGGGGAACCCGGGGGACGCGTCGCGGTCATCGGCCCCGGTGGTGGACGGTTGGGGTGCTGGTCGTGGCTTCGATCACCTTGATCACCCTCAGCGAGCGCGGCAGCCTGCGTGGCGCCATCGGCAGCGCCAAGCGACTGGCCCATGATGCCTTCGCCCCCGTCCCGAGAGGTGTGGACCGGGCGTTGCGCCCGGTCGGCAGCATGCTCTCCGGAGTGGTCCACTACGGGGCCCTGCAACAGGAGAACGTCACGCTCCGGCGCGAACTGCAGCGCCTCCAGGGCCGGGCCTTGCGCCAGGGCGAACAGCTTCGGGTGGCCAAGCAGCTGTCGGATCTGCAGCACGTCGATGCCCTGCCCGGGGTGTCCAGCATCCCTACCGTGACCGCGCAGGTCGTGGCATTGAACAGCTCGGACTTCGCCGACACCGTGGACCTCTCGAAGGGCACGGCAGCCGGCATCGACGTGGGTATGCCGGTGGTGACCGGATCCGGTCTGGTCGGACGGGTCGTGCAGGCCTGGGCATCGGGCTGCACCGTCCGGCTCATCACCGACACGTCGTCGGCAGTGTCGGTCGACTTCGGCGTCGGGGCGACCACCGACACCGCGGTGCTCTCGGGCAAGGGACACGGCGACCCGCTCGAAGTCGACTTCGTGCCGCCCGGTGTGCCGCTGCACCGTGGCACCATCCTCGTCACGAGCGGGCTCCAGCACGGCCTGTTCCCGGCGGGGCTGCCGGTGGCGACGGTGACGAAGGTCTCGTCGTCGGCGTCAGCGACACAGCAGACGATCGCTGCCCAGCCGACGGCCGACCTGGCGAGCCTGCAGTACGTCGACATCCTGCAGTGGCAGCCGCCGCCACTGCCTGGGGGCGTGTCGTGACCCGGTGGTGGCTCCCCATCCCCCTGGCGCCGGTGCCGGCATGAAGGCGGTGGACATCGTCCGGGTGTCGGTCGTCCTCGTGGTGGGGCTGGTGGTGCAGCACACGCTGCTCGACGTGGTGACGGTCGGCGGAGCGCACCCCGACCTGATGCTCCTGTTGGCCGCCGCAGGAGGGTACTCCGCCGGACCCGATCGCGGAGCGGGGTTCGGTTTCGCCACCGGGCTGCTGGCGGATCTTTTCCTGCCGACGACGTTCGGCTTGTCCGCGCTCGTCTTCTGCATGGTCGGCTACGTCACGGCAGTGGTCACCGCCGGGCTGGTTCGCAGCTCGTGGTGGCTGCCGCCGGTGACCTTCGCAGCAGCGACCGCTGCCGGGTTGTCCGGGTACGCGATTCTGGGGGCTGTTCTCGGCCAACCCGGGATGATCGCCGCCGACCTTGTCCCTGCACTGACCGTGGCGGTGCCGGCGGCTGCCGTGCTGGCGCTGCCCGCGCTGCGCATGGTGGCCTGGGCGCTTCCCGCCCCCGCTTCGGGTCTGGCTCCTGGATCTGGCAGCACCCTGGGTGCCGGTCGATGAGGCGCGCACCTCGCCCGGCAAGAGCGGTGTCGCCCCGGGCACAGAAGGGGAAGGCGCCGCGTGGCCCGCGCATGCGGCCGCGCAAGTCGGTGGTCGAGCGCGTCCTGCCGTCGGAGGCGTCGAACCCCCGGCCGAACATCCGGCTCAGGGTCGTCGGGCTGTGCGTCGTCGGCCTCTTCTCCCTGATGCTGGTCCGGCTGTGGTATCTCCAGGTCCTCGACTCGGCCGCGTACTCCCAGGCGGTGACGGCCAACCAGCTGCGACCGGTGGAGGAGCCGGCGCCGCGGGGGCTGATCCTCGACCGGGGGGACACTCCCCTCGTCGGCAACGCGGTGACGCAGGAGATCACGCTGTCGCGGCTGTCGGCTCAGCAGCACCCGCAGGTGATCGGCCCGCTGGCCGCCCTCGTGGGCATGAGCCCGTCCGACCTGCAGGCCAAGCTGGGCAATGACCAGTACTCGCCGTACAAGCCGGTGCCGATCCTGACGAGCGCGCCGTTCCAGGACGTGTCCATCATCCG
>JAJYAB010000267.1 GCA_021779775.1 Actinomycetes bacterium | reverse complement strand
CGACGCGGTGCGGCGAGCGGCAGAGCACCTGCCGTTCCTCGATGCCGACCGCCTCGCCGAAGGGGTCCAGCGGTTCGCCGACCGCCTCCGCACCCTGGCCGGCGACCGGCGGCTCCTTGCCCGGGCCGTCGCCTGGGCGGCAGCCAACTGGCTGCTCGACGCCACCTCGTTATGGGTGTTCGTCGCCGCGTTCCACGTGTACCTGTCACCAGTGGATCTGCTCGTCGCCTACGGGCTGGCCAACATCCTGGCCGTCATCCCGATCACCCCGTCGGGCCTCGGCGTGGTGGAAGGCGTGCTGGCCGCCACCCTGATCGGGTTCCGGGTGCCCGGCGATGTCGCCGGGCCGGCGATCCTCGGCTACCGCCTGGTCAATTTCTGGTTGCCCATCCCCGTCGGCGGCCTGGCGTACATGTCGTTGCGCTTCGCGGGCGAAGGATGGCGCCAACGGTTCCGCACGGTACGCCAGGAAGTGGTCCTGACCGATCAGCCGGCCGCGCCCGAGCCTCCGGACGTGGGGCCAGGCCACCTGGCGGACAGAGATGCCTCCGCCAACGAGACGGGAGCAAGCCCTATCGGCACCGAGGACCCACCACCGGCAGGGGGAGGCGGCCTGTCGAGCGAAGACGGCTCAGCCCGGTGACACGCCGAGCGTCTCGGGCTCGCGCCGGCGCCGGGCACGCTGCACCGCCTGCTCCTGCAACATCGCCTGGACGTTGACCCCCCGTGTCGGCAGCACCCGGCTCCAGGTGCCGTCGGCCGCCAGCTCCCACGTGTTGCCGTCGTCTGCCAGGTTCAGGTCGAGGATGTCCACCAGCCGCGCCTGCAGCTCCGGGTCGGCGACGGGAACCAACAGCTCGATCCGGCGGTCGAGGTTCCGCTCCATGAGATCGGCCGAGCCGATGAGCACGTGGAGCGGCCGGGCCCCGCCGCCGAAGCGGTACACACGCGAGTGCTCCAGGAACCGCCCGACGATGGACCGCACGCGGATGGTCTCCGACAGGCCGGCCACGCCCGGCCGGAGGCAGCACACGCCCCGGACGATGAGGTCGACCGGCACCCCGGCAGCCGATGCCCGGTACAGGGCGTCGATCACCTCGGGATGGGTGAGGCCGTTCACCTTCAGCACGATGCGCCCGGCCGCCCCAGCCCTGGCTTCGCCGTCGATCATGTCGACGACGTGGCGCTTCAGGCCCATCGGAGCCACCACCAGCGCACGGTAGCGGTCGTGGCGGCTGAACCCGGTCAGGAAGTTGAACAGGTCGCCGACATCCACCCCGATCTGCTCGTCCGCCGTCAGCAGGCCCAGATCCTCGTACTGGCGCGCCGTCCGAGGGTTGTAGTTGCCGGTCCCCAGATGGCAGTAGCGGCGGACGCCGTGCTCCTCGCGGCGGACGACCAGGGCAGCCTTGGAGTGGGTCTTCAGGCCGACCAGCCCGTACACCACGTGGACGCCCGCCTCTTCCAGTGCCCGGGCCCACCCGATGTTGTTCTGCTCGTCGAAGCGCGCCTTGAGCTCCACCACCGCCGCTACCTGCTTGCCGAGCTCTGCTGCACGGATGAGGGACGCAACGATGGGACTGTCACCCGACGTCCGGTAGAGCGTCTGCTTGATCGCCAGCACGTCGGGATCCTCGGCAGCCTGGGCGACGAACGCCTCGACCGAGGTCGTGAACGAGTCGTAGGGATGGTGCACGAGGATGTCGCGCTCACGCAGCACGGCGAACAGATCGGTCGGCTCGTTTCCCGCGGTGACCAGCGGAGGGGGTGTCATCGGCGTCCAGGCCTCCACCTGCAGGTCCGGCCGGTCCAGCTCGTGCACCGCCCACAGGCCGCCCAGGTCGAGCGGAGCAGTGCTCTGGTCCACATCGTCATCGGCAAGATCGAGCTCGTGGACCAGCAGGTCGCGCATGTCGGCCGACATGTCGGAGGCCACCTCGAGCCGCACGGCCCGGCCGAAGCGGCGCCGGCGCAGCTCGAGCTCGACAGCAGCCAGCAGGTCGTCGGCCTCGTCCTCCTCGACCGCCAGGTCGGCATTGCGGGTCACCCGGAAGGCGAAGTGCTCGCCGACCACCATCTCCGGGAACAGCGAACCGAGGCGCGCCGCGATGACCTGCTCCAGGGGGACGAACCGCTCCCCGTCTGCCATGACCACGAACCGCGGCAGCACCGGCGGCACCTTGACCCGGGCGATGCGCTCCACGCCGGTCACCGGATCTCCGACCCGCACGATCAGGTTCAACGACAGGTTGGAGATGTAGGGGAAGGGGTGGCCCGGATCCACGGCCAAGGGGGTCAGCACCGGGAATATCTGCCGCTCGAAGACATCCACCAGATAGGTCCGATCATCGTCGTCGAGCGACGACCAGCTCGCCAGCCGGACGCCGGCATCGGCCAGCGCAGGGACCACGGCGTCGAGGAAGATGCCCGACTGGCGGTCCACCAACGTGGCCACCCGTCCCCGCACCGCCTGTAACGCCTCGCTGGGCCGTAGCCCGTCGGCCGACCGGGCCCGGACGCCGGCATCGACCTGGTCCTTCAGGCCGGCTACCCGGACCTGGAAGAACTCGTCGAGCCCTTCCGAGAAGATGGCGAGGAACTTGACGCGCTCGAGCAGGGGCAGCGCCGCGTCGGCCGCCAGGTCCAGCAGCCGCGAACCGAAATCCAACCACGAGAGCTCGCGGTTCGAGAAGCGGCCCCGCCCGAAGCGCTCCGGGCCGTCGTCTGCGCCGCCCCCGCCCTCCGGCACGGACAGGGCTGCGAGCACCGGTGCCGTCACCGACCCCGGGACACCGCTGCGGGCATCTGCGGGCAACATCTGCCCAGCGTACCGCCGACCTTCGCCGAGCGGCCTCCGCCGGGCAGCGGGGCCAGTGGCGGTAGAGCCTGGACCAGTGGCGGTAGAGTCGCCGCCGGTGCCGACTCTCGTCCAGAGACGCTCCCGGCGGGCCGGCTCCCAGCGGGCCGCCTCCCGGCTGGGGAGCCCGAAGCCGGCACGCCGGACCGAGCTGGGGCTCCTCCTCTTCGGCTGCCTGATCGTCGTCGTGGCCTACGTGCTGGCGTCGGTCGGCACCACGTCGCACGTCCCGACCGACCTGGTCCCGTTCCTCGTCATCGTGCTCGGACTGTCGCTGGTTGCCCATGTGGCGAACCGCTTCCTGGCTCCGGACGCCAACCCGGTGCTGCTGCCCATCGCTACGCTGCTCAACGGTCTCGGCTACGTGATGCTGGCCGACATCAACAACTCGAGATACTCCCCACCCGCGCTGCAGGCCGCATGGACAGCGATCGGTGTCGGGCTCTACGTGCTGACGCTGGTGGTAGTGAAGCGATCACGCGACCTCGACCGGTACCGCTACATCCTGCTCTTCGCCGCGGTGTTCCTCCTCCTGTCGCCGCTCATGCCGGGGCTCCGCGACCGCATCCCCATCGCCAATGGGCAGTCGGTGAGCCTGTTCGTCAAGATCGGGCCGATCAGCGGGCAGCCGGTGGAGATCGCCAAGCTCGCGCTGGTCGTCTTCTTCGCCTCGTACTTCTCCGAGAAGCGCGAGCTGCTGGCCATCCCCACCATCCGCATCGGCAACCGGCTCGTCATCGATCCGCGCCCGCTCGGCCCGATCCTGCTTGCCTGGGCGTTCTCCATGCTGATCCTCGGTGCCGAGCGCGACGTCGGGTTCGCCCTGCTGCTCTTCGTGCTGTTCATCGCCCAGCTGTGGCTGGCCACCGGCCGGGGCCGCTACATCGTGCTCGGTCTCGGCCTCTTC
>JAJYAB010000266.1 GCA_021779775.1 Actinomycetes bacterium | reverse complement strand
GAGCGGGCGGCGGGCCGAACGGGCACGCACCTACGGGCCGCGCCGTCGCGTCGCCGCCGCCCGCCCGGTGTCCCGCCAGGTGACCATCGACAATGCAGCATCTGTAACTTCCACGGTGGTCGAGGTCCGGGCGGAGGACGGCATCGGCCTCTTGCACCGGGTGACCCAGGCGCTGTTCGACTGTGGGCTCGACGTGGTCGCAGCCCGGGTCTCGACGTTGGGCCACGAGGTGGTCGACGCGTTCTACGTGCACCACGAAGGGGACAAGGTGTCGGAACCGGACCTGATCCGGCGGATCGAACGTGCCGTCCAAGACGCGTTGGTCCACGAAGACGCTTCGGCTGGCAGCCAGGCACGAGCGGCCGGCGCTCGGGCGCCGGACTGACCACGGCCCCTTGCCCTGCGGGCAACGTGGCCGTGCCCGCTCAACCACCCCCGGCCGAGCGGTTCAGCTGTCGTAGAGCGGGTGGTGCAAGCCCAGCGACACGAGGGTCGCGCCGGGGAAGCGGTCATGGGCAAGCGCATCGTCCCCACCCGGAACGGCAAAGACGTACACGTCCCACGCGTCAGCCAGCGCCGGCACCAGGTCGGCGTAGATCCTGCGTTCGACATCGGGGCGGCGGACGGCGCCGGCCTCTGCGAAGCGACCCGTCCACCAGGAGAACGACGCGATGGTCAGATGCCCCTCCACCGGCTCGCCCGTCGCGTCACGGGCAAGGTCGTCGTACGGGACCGGCCCCTCGTAGCCCGGACCCAACGCCTCGTAGCGCGCCTTGGACTCGGGCCGGACCTTCCCTTCGAGGTAGCCGTCGGGCCCACCGCCCAGGTTGGGACCGAACGACGGCGTAGTGCAGTAGACGAATCCCCTGCTCACCCTGCAGATCTCGGCCACCGCTCGCCCCACGTCGCTGGGGGGGACATGCTCGAGCGTCTCGAAGGCGCTCACCACGTCGAACGTCCGCGCCGCATAAGGCAGGCCGCGCACCAGGTCCCCGACCTCGATGCGACCCTTGGCCCCCGCGGCAGCATGCTCGATGGCATAGGGGCTCAGGTCGCACCCTCTGGCGTCCAACCCTCTTTCGCGCAGCACCTCGACCACGAAGCCAGTGGCGCAACCGACGTCGAGCGTTGTCACGGCTCCGCCAAAAGTGCGCCACAGGACCATGCCGGCCACATCGGCATTGGCGCTCGTCCGGTCATAGCGGGCGTACCCCGAAGAACCGTGCCGGTCGCCCGACGGATCGCGCCCATCACCGAAGTACCCGGCTCCGTAGAAGTCGCGGCGCCAGTCGGTCCGCCACCTTGCCCGCTCCACAGCATCGATCAGCTCGTGGCCCGTCCGGTCGATCAGTCGGGCCATCCCCGTGCTCCGGGCAGCAGTCGATTCGAGTGCGGCACGTGCCCGGGCTACCAACGGCTGCCACCGGGAGCGCAACATGCGGCGAGGCTAGCAACCTGACCCCCCCAACTGGCCGAGCATGGCCGCCAGTCGGCAGGGTGGTGCCCACGACCTAACCCGGCAGAACCTACGTCCCGGACCGACCCACATGCTCCATGACCGGGCGCCAGGGACCCCGTCGAGGCCCTCGGTCGGGACGATCGATCCCGCGGCGGCCGACCAGCAAGTTTCTCCCGGCCCGGGCCATCGCACCTCGACGGGGACCGGTGCTCGCACCGGCCGGTCCAACCCCGGGCGGTAGGGCAGGCACCGCAGCGAGAGCCGGCACCGTGTCGTGGGGATACGTCGGAGCCGGTGCTCCAGCCGCCGGCATGCCCGTCTCCGGGGCCGGGGCCGGAACCAGCACCTTCTCTGGGGCCGGTCCGCCGGCTGTCGCCGATGCCGTGGCTGTGACAGGCGGTTCGACTCCGAGGGCATCGCGCAGCACCGCCCCGAACGTCCGGCCCAAGATGGCGATGTCGAGCCCGATCGACCAGTTCTCGATGTACTGGTTGTCCAACCAGGCGCGGTCGTCGATCGAGGTGTCACCCCGCAGCCCGTTGACCTGCGACAACCCGGTGAGGCCTGCCGGCATGCGATGCCGGTGCCCGTAGCGGGGGATCCGACGGCCGAACTCCTCCACGAACACCGGCCGCTCCGGCCTGGGACCCACCAGGGACATGTCGCCACGAAGTACGTTCCAGAGTTGAGGAATCTCGTCGATACTGCTCGACCGCAGGAAGGACCCAACCCGGGTAACGCGGGAGTCGCCCGCCGGAGTCCACTGTGTGTCCCCGTCGTCGTTGCTCCGCATGGAGCGAAACTTCAACACCTCTACCGTGATCCCCGCCTCGGCCACCCGGCTCTGGCGGAAATGCACCGGGCCGGGGCTGCTCAGCTTGACGGCCAGAGCCACCACGGCATACAGCGGAGCCAGCAGCATGAGCAGCGGACCGGCCACCGCGACGTCGAGGGCCCGCTTCGCCAGGCGTGGCGCCCGGCGGAGCACCGACCGTGACAGCCTGACGATGGGAAAGCCCCACAGCCAGTCCACGTCGGCGCCACGCGGTGAGAACCCCAACTCGAAGAACCTGGGCAGCACGTGGATATTGACCGATGCATCGTCGCAGGCTCGGATGACATCCAACATCGCCGTCTCACGGGCGACGCCGAACGCCACGATCACCCGCCGAACGCCGTAGCGGTCGAGCAGCACAGCGAGGTCCCCCGGCCGGCCGACGAGAGGATACGGAAACTGCTCGGTCTCCACCTGGTCGATGTCATCGACGAACCCGACGGGAGCCAGCCCGTACTCCGGGTGCTCGTCGAGCACTCGGCAGAACCGCAAGGCGACGCCTCCGGCGCCGACGATCAGCGTCGGCTCGGCCAGGCTGCCGTGGACCCGGGCCCGCCGGACGGCCATGTGGACGATGCCACGCTCGGCAACGACGGCTCCGACGGCCAACGGAATGATCACCGCTGTCGATGCCGGGCGACCACCGAACCCCCCGCCCACGAGCAAGGCGGCGAAGGCCAAGGACACGGGGACCAGCGCCGTACGGGCTTCGCGCCCCAACGACCAGGTGATCCTCGGGCGACGCCCCTGCAGGCTTTGGATGGCCATCGCAAGAGCGACGAAGACCACGGGCGTCCAATGCCGTGCCAGCGGCAGCTCTTCCGTGGCCGCCGCAGCGGCGGCGGTCAGCGCCACCAGATCGCTTAGCGCGCTGGCGACGACCAGCGCGCGGGTCGATGGCGTCGTCGGCGAGCGGGGAACACTCACCGCTGTCACCAGAGCCTGGCGTACCGAGGCGCCGGAGATAGACACATAATTCTCAGAGAAGCATCGAGGGGGAGGTCGGCGCCGTCGCTATGACGCGGCTCGCCGAGAGCGGCTGCGTCGCACCAGCACGGCTCCGACCGCTGCAGCAGCGAGCCCGACGGCAGCCATCTCTTCGATGTCGGCACCCGTGAAGGCCAGCGTACCGTCAGCGGCCTTGATCGCCGGGACAACCGGCGCGACGTGCGAGCCATCCGGCTTCAAGCTGATCGGGAGGGGTGTCGGGAGGCAACCCGTGTAGCAGGTCGGATCGGCAGCAGCCGGATTGGACGACGCGGCCCCGACGCCTGCCGCCACGGGCAAGACGAACGCCGCGCCAACGTATCCATTCAGAGCCCCGGCTGACCAGGGGTTCTTGCCGGGAAATGGTGGCCGGGGACGGCGTGGGGCGCGACCCTCAAGGGCCGCGTCGGCATCCCGGACGCGATGGCTCCGGATCGGGCATGGCGGGGTAGTCGGCAGCGGTGACGGGAGGCGACGAGCGCTCAGGTGGT
>JAJYAB010000265.1 GCA_021779775.1 Actinomycetes bacterium | reverse complement strand
CTGCTCCGGGCCGGTCGGTTCCGGGCCGGTCGGTTCCGGGCCGGTCGGTTCCGGGCCGGTCGGTTCCGGGCCGGTCGGTTCCGGGCCGGTCGGCTGCGCCGACGCTGGCCATCGACATCCGGCACCAGGTGGGTGACCTTCACCTCCGGGTCGCCTACCGTGCCCAGGGGCCGCATCTGGCTGTGCTCGGGGCGTCGGGTGCCGGCAAGACAACCCTGCTGCGCTGCCTGGCGGGGCTGGCCGGCCCGGCGGTGGGGACGGTCCGCCTCGGGTCCCGCGACCTCGGCACCGTCGCGACGGAGGAGCGGGGGTTCGGGTACGTGCCGCAGCAGGCGGCGCTGCTGCCACACCTCGACGTGCGGCGGCAGCTGCTGGTCGGGCGCCACGCCGATCCCCGCCTGGCTGCCGCGTGGGCCGACCGGCTCGGGCTCCACGACCTTCGGGACCGGTTCCCCGACCAGCTGTCGGGCGGCGAGCGCCAGCGGGTCGCTCTCGCCCGGGCGCTGAGCGCGGCGCCGGGCCTCCTGCTCCTCGACGAGCCGTTCTCCGCTCTCGATGCGCCGGTGCGCGACCACCTCCGGCGTGAATTGCGAGCGGTGCAGCGCACCGAGGGGCTCGCCACCGTGCTGGTGACCCACGACCCGGAGGAAGCCGCCCTGCTGGCCGACGAGATCCTGGTGGTGGACGGCGGTTCGCTCGTCCAGAGCGGCGCGCGGGCCGAGGTCCTCGCCCGTCCGGCCACGCCGGCGGTGGCCAGGCTGCTCGGCATCGCCAACATCGCCACCGGTCGGGTCGCCGGACCCGGGGTCATCGACGCGGGAGGCATCACCCTGGCATCGCCGGATGTCGCTGCCATGGCGCCGGGAACCCCCGTCCTGTGGTACATCCGGCCGGAGCACCTGCAGGTCACGTTCCCCGGCGACCCGCAGGGCACCGCTGCGGCCGGCTCCCCGGATCCCCGGGCACCCGGCCAGCCACTCGGCACCGGCGCGGTGCCCGGCGCGAGGGTGCCCGACGCGAGGGTGCCCGACGCGAGGGTGCCCGACGCGAGGGTGCCCGACGCGAGGGTGCCCGACGCGGACGTGACGGTGCTCGACGCGACGGTGCTCGACGCTGTCGACCTCGGCACGGGCGTAGAGGTCCGGCTGCAGGTGCCGGGGCTGCAGCTGGTGGCCCGCCTCGCCCGCAACGCGTCAGGCGGCGCTGTGGCGGCCCCGGGCACGCCGTGCGTGGTGCGGCTCCCAGCCGAGCATGTGGGGGCCTGGGCCCAGGACTCGCCGTAGATCCCGGTGCCAACACGGCCACCCGGTGCCAACACGGCCACCCGACGGCAACACGGCCACCCGACGGCAACACGGCCAGGTGCTCGCTCTTCGGCTGACCTGGGGGAACGGGTGCTCGGTCTTCGGCTTCGGGGCCCCCGGCCATGCTCCGCCCCTCGCTTCGTCGGGGCCCTCCTCCTCGGACATTTCCTCAGACAGTTACACGGTTAGAGCATAAGACAGGAGTATGGACAAACTAGTGGTCGGACAAGCTATCCTGCGGCCGTGTCCGCTCGACGGTACGAATCCACCCATCCGTGGATCAGCTTCCAGGCAACCGACATTAATCGAGTTCCGCCCAACGACTGGATGCTCCTGGGCGAGGCCAAGTCCAAGTGTGAGCATCTCGCTGGCGCTCCGCTGAAGCCAGCAGTCACCCGAGAGCTCCACCGCGTCACGCTGGTCAGGGGCGCGCTGGCCACCACGGCGATCGAAGGCAACACGCTGACCGAGGACCAGGCGAACGGGATCTTGGACGGGACCTACGCCGCACCACCCTCACGTCGTACCAGGAGCAGGAGGTCCGCAACGTCATCGAGGCCCTCCAGAGCCTGAGCGAACAGATCGTTCGGGGTGAGCGGGTCAAGCTGACCACCCCGCTGATCAAGGACTTTAACCACCAAGTGCTCGCGGGCCTGCCGCTGGATGACCATGTCGAGCCCGGCGTCATCCGGAAAGACTCGGTCGGCGTCGGCAACTACCGAGGCGCGCCCGCCGAGGACTGCGAGCACCTGCTCGACCGCCTGGTCGGATGGCTCAACAGCCCAACGTTCGAGCACGACGACCCCGAGCTGCGATTTGCCGTCGTCGTGGCGAAGGCGGTCTACGCCCATCTCTACCTCGCGTGGATCCACCCGTTCGGGGACGGCAACGGTCGTACCGCCCGGCTGGTGGAGCTCGCGATCCTTGCCGACTGCGGCATGGTGCCGATGCCGGCCGCGCACCTGCTGTCGAACCACTACAACCTCACGCGGGACCAGTACTACCGCGAGCTGGCCAGGGCCAGCACCGGCGGAGGCGACACGCTGGCGTTCCTCGTGTACGCCATCACCGGGTTCATAGACGGCGTCCGGGAGGCGATCGACATGGTTCGCCACCAGCAGGTGCAGGTGGCATGGGTCAACTTCGTGCATGAGCAGTTCTCGAAGGAGGCGAACACGAAAGCGACGGACCGCCAGCGATCGCTCGTCCTCGCCATGCCGATGCCCGGGACGGTTGTGCGGAGCGACCTGGCAGGGTTGACGCCGAAGCTGGCACAGCTCTACGCGAGCGCGGGGCCGCGCACGCTGTCGCGCGACCTTAATCACCTGGTCAACATGGGACTTCTCCGTCGACGCGGTGGCCGCGGGTACGAAGCGTGCTCCGATGCGGTGCTCGCCTTCCTGCCTCCGATAGCGGACTCCTCGGACGAGGCGTCCGCGTCGGCAGGCGGTCCTGCCGACATCGCGGCGTCCGCGTCGGCAGGGTCGTGACCTGCATCGAAGTGTGGAGGTAGGGAGCTCATGATCGCCGAGACGACCGGCGCCGACGACGTCGCGCGGGCAACTGGTCCTGGTCCATCGAGAGCACCCCAGCTAAAATTGGGCGAAGAGGTGCAGATCCGCGGGAGAGCTGCCGATAGGAACGGTGTCCTGCCACACGTCGCTCGACGCTCGCCGACCGCTCCGGGCCTCCATCCCCCCCACAGCGAAGGACTGTTCCCAATGTCTGGGCTGCTCACCATCCGCCGTGTACGGCACGCATCGACCGGTGCCCTATCGTCGCCGCTGCTCGCGATGACGGGGGTGCTCGCACTGGTCGCCGGGCTGGCCGTGACGGGCGGCCTGGCCGTGGCGCCGCGCACCCGGCCGATGCCGGCCAGCCGACCGGCAGCCCAGCTGAACGTGCCGGCCTACTGGGAGGTGGCGTCCGACGGTGGCGTGTTCGCCTTCGGCGGAAGCACCTTCTACGGGTCGATGGGCGGCCATCCGCTGAACGCCCCGGTCCGGGCCATGGCAGCCACCGCCGATCGCGGCGGGTACTACGAGGTGGCGTCCGACGGCGGCATCTTCGCCTTCGGCGACGCCGTCTACCGGGGGTCGATGGGCGGCCAGTGGCTGGCCCAGCCGGTCGTCGGCATGGCCGTCGACCGGGCGACCGGTGGCTACTGGGAGGTGGCGTCCGACGGCGGCATCTTCGCCTTCGGCGACGCCGTCTACCGGGGGTCGATGGGCGGCCAGTGGCTGGCCCAGCCGGTCGTCGGCATGGCCGTCGACCGGGCGACCGGTGGCTACTGGGAGGTGGCGTCCGACGGCGGCGTGTTCGCGTTCGGCGCCCCCTTCTACGGGTCGATGGGCGGCCGCCCGATCGACCGCCCGATCGTCGGCATGGCGGCCACCCCCGACGGCTACGGCTACTGGGAGGTGGCGTCCGACGGCGGCATCTTCGCCTTCGGCGACGCCGCCTTCTACGGCTCTACCGGCGGGC
>JAJYAB010000264.1 GCA_021779775.1 Actinomycetes bacterium | reverse complement strand
TTCGCCGGTGAGCTGATCCAGGTCCGGGACGAGGCGACGGACTGGGAAGGCGCTGCGGAACGCGTCCTCCGTGCGTTCGCCTTGTCCCTGCTGGTCCCCGACGGGCACTACGACGCCGTGGCCGCCTGGATCAACGACCACCATCTCAACGCCCGGCTCGTCTACTACCGGGTGCCAGCCCGGTCGGTGCCCGTCGCCCCGCCCGAGCGGCGGTCGGCACATCCGCTCCTGGTCGACATGCTCGAGCTCAAACCCGAATCAGGATTCACACCGTGGTTGAAAACTGAGCTCGGCCGGCGCGCCAACCATGCATGCGTGGACACGATCGGCGACTTCCGCAGCACGCAGAAAGCCGTCACCCGGGCCGGGCAGATCAAGGACCGTGAACGGCACGAGAAGGACGACCGCAGGCGCATCGACGACCGCCGGGAGTACGTGCTGGGCTGGACCAACCAGGCCAAGATCGATGCCCTGCTGACCCACGCTGCCACGCTGCACGGGCGGCTTTCCTCGGCATCCGGCATCATCGCCGGCCTGGCGGAGCGCGACAGGGCGGTCTCGGGCCACCTGCAGTCCCTGGCCAGCCTGGGCGAGTACACCAGCTGGGACGATCTGGACTGGAGCGGCCTGGTGCGTGAGATCGCCGAGCTCCGGGCCGAGCGAGACCGCATCACGTCCTCGTCCGACACGCTGGCCCTTCTCACCGCCGAGCGGCAGCGGGTCCGGGAGGAAGTCGCCACCCACGAAGAAGAACGCGACGGCTTGCAGCGCGACCGCGGTGGGGCCGAGGGCCGGCGGACAACGGCAGAGGTCGAGCTGGCCCGCGCCAGGCACCTGCTGTCCGACGCGGATGCCGTCGCAGCCGCTACCGCTGCGTTCGGCTCCATCGACCCGCTGGTGGCATCCGAGCTCGACGGGACCACCCCAGACGCCGCGCTGCTCACCACCGTCCAGCAGCGCATCAGCGCCGACCTCGGCCAGCAGCTCCATGCGATCACCAGGCAGCAGGGCACCCTCGGGCAGCGCATCGCCCGGGCCATGGGAGCGTTCCGGGGGAAGTACCCGAACGAAACCGCCGAGCTCGACGACTCGCTCGGATCAGCCGGGGAGTACCGCCAGGTCCATGACCGGGTGGCCACCGACGACCTCCCCCGCTTCGAGCGCGAGTTCAAGGACTACCTGAACCAGAACACGATCCGGGATATCGCCGGCTTCTCCGCCCAGCTCAACAAGCAGGAGAAGCTCATCCGGGACCGCATCGAGATCATCAACGGGTCCTTGACCGGCATCGACTACAACGACGGCCGCTACATCCGGCTCATGCCGGACCAGACGCCCAACACCGACGTGCGGGAGTTCCGGGCCGACCTCCGGGCCTGCACCGACAACGTGGTGGGTGGGGGCGCGACCGATCAGTACTCGGAGGACAAGTTCCTCCAGGTCAAGCGGATCATCGATCGGTTCAGGGGCCGCGAGGGCACCACCGAACAGGACCGGAATTGGACCCGTCGGGTGACCGACGTCCGCCAGTGGTTCGTCTTCTCCGCCTCCGAACGGTGGCGGGCCGACGACACCGAGTACGAGAGCTTCACCGACTCGGCCGGAAAGTCCGGTGGCCAGAAGGAGAAGTTGGCCTACACGATCCTGGCCGCATCGCTGGCCTACCAGTTCAAGCTGGATTGGGAGGCTGAGCGCTCGAAGGCCTTCCGGTTCGTGGTCATCGACGAAGCGTTCAGCCGCGGCTCGGAGATCTCGACCCGCTACGCCCTCAGGCTCTTCACCCAGCTCGGGCTCCAGCTGCTGATCGTGACGCCGCTCCAGAAGATCCACGTGATCGAGCCGCACGTGGCGGCCGTCGGCTTCGTCGACAACCTGAACGGCAATTACTCGCGCCTGCAGTGCCTTACGATCACCGAGTACCGGCGCCGACTTCACGAGCGGAGGGCCGGTCCCACCACCGCCGGACCTCGGCTCGTAGACGGCGCTGGCGTCGCCCCTGGCCCCGTTGCCTGATGCCCCCTTGGACGACCGTCGACGACCTGATCACCACGTTGCGCAAGCGCTGGGCTACCGGCCGCTACGCGCGCGAGTACGCCGGGGGCCTGCCGTGGGCGCCGGTCGAGCTCCCGGTGAAGGCGCCTTCGGCAACCGAACTGCTCGACCGCTTCGACGAGGTCGTGCGGTGGGCCGAGAGGTTCCAGAGTGACAGCCACACGGCCGGCGGCACGGCCCGCTTCTCGATCACGTACCGCACCATCAAAGGCAGGATGCTCGGTGCGAACTCGGTGCCGGCACGGATCCGGATCGAGAGCTTCGAGCAACTCTGCGCTCTGCTCGGGACGACCCGCGAGGTGCGTACCCTCGATACAGCCCTGGAGCAGACCCGCGCGGCAGTACCCGAGCTCGTACCGTGGGTGGTCGCCAACCCCCTGCACGCGATCGAGCATCGGGGCATCTGGGGAGACCTGCTGAGGACCGTCGCATGGATCGCTGCCAACGACACGGAATGCCTTTACCTGCGCCAGATCGACGTCGAAGGAGTCGACACCAAGTTCGTCGACCGTCATCGCAAGCTGCTCGATGCGCTGCTGACGTCGGCGCTGCCCGAAGGACGGATCGACCCCCGCTACACCGCAGCCGACCTCGCGCGCCGGTTCCGCTTCCGACCCAAGCCTTCCTACACGCGGCTCCGCCTGCTCGCACCACAGCGGGCATTTCCGGCAGGCCTCAGCGAGCTCACGCTGCGAACCGAGGAGCTGGCAATGCTTCAGCTCGAGGTCCGTACCGTGTTCGTCGTCGAGAACGAGATCAGCTACCTCGCCTTTCCTCCCGCACCAGATTCGATCGTGGTGTTCGGATCCGGGTTCGGCCTCGCCGCCTTGCGGGACCTCCCATGGCTCGACTCCAAGGAGATCGTGTACTGGGGCGACATCGACACCCACGGGTTCGACATCTTGAACCGGCTTCGAGCTCGGTTCGGCTCCGTGCGGTCGATCCTGATGGACCAACAGACATTGCTCACCCACCCCCGGCAGTGGGTGACGGAGCCCAGCCCGACCAACCGCCTGATGCCGAACCTCACGGCAACCGAAGAAGCCCTGTACAAGGACCTGGTCGAAGGCCGCTACGGTCCTGCGGTCCGCCTCGAACAAGAGCGGGTGCGCTTCTCGCTGCTGCGGCACGCGCTGCAGCCATGGGCTCCCGGGCAGAGTCACGGTGGCTCGATAGCATAACCATATGCAGAGGTATTCAGATGATAGGAGCACCGAGCCTGTAGCGGTGGTGGACGGGTGCGCGGTGCGGATGGTCGACGCAGTCGTGGTGGATGCGGTGCGGGCCGGGTTGCCGCCTGAGAAGCCGGTCGCCGAGCTGGCCGAGCTCCTCGGCCTGTTGGCCGACCCGTCACGGCTGCGGATGCTGATGGCGTTGCGCAGCGCTGGCGAGCTGTGCGTGTGCGACCTGGCGGCGGCAGCCGGGCTGCGCGAGTCGGCCGTGAGCCATGCGTTACGGTTGCTGCGGGCACATCGCGTGGTGGCAGTATCACGTAGGGGCAGGATGGCCTTCTACCGTCTCGATGACAGCCATATCGTGGCGCTGCTCGACGTGGCCCTGTCCCACCTGGACCATGCCGAGCTGGGCGGAGGACCGGTGGCTGCGGCCGGTGGGCGTGGCTGACCACCGGCGGGACGTGCATGGGCGGGGACACGCCGGTGGCGACCATGAGGGCCACAGCCATGTAGTGGGCTCCAGCGCCGATGTCCGCTGCCTGGCAGTGGCCCTGACGTTGATCGT
>JAJYAB010000263.1 GCA_021779775.1 Actinomycetes bacterium | reverse complement strand
CGATCTGTCTTATGGCGCCCGAGCCGACGACCGAGCAGTAGTCGACCTCTGCCTGCGGCATCGCTGGTGATGCTTTGTAATCGATCGAATGTTACAATGTGTCTGTGCCTACATCCGTGGTTCACGCCAAGGTTTCCAGCCGAGGTCAGACCAGCCTTCCCGCCGAACTACGGCACCGCTGGGGTATCGAGGCTGGCGGCGACGTCGCCTTCGTCGACCTCGGTGACGCGGCGCTGATACTGCCTGGTGGAATGGATCGGGCCAAGGCCGAGCTGAAGCGCGTTCTCGCCCAGCGTTACGACACAGGGCTTGCGGCCATCGCCGATCCCGACCTCGACGATCAGTAGTGGACGTCGTCCTCGACGATCGATTATTGATCGAGGAGCTGCTGGTCGGCCTTGATCGGCGTGGCGCGCAGCTGCACACGACGTCGTACTGGTACTACCGGGCGTGCCGTGCCGCGGTGGCTGGCGCCGGTGGACACCTCTCCGGACCGTTCCGAGATCTGCCGCACGGCGAGCAGCAACGAGCCATTGCCTCGATTCTGCAGCTTCCGGAGGAGATCGGGCTGCCCCGACCGCGGCACGTCGTTCCGATCATGGTGACCGTGGCCGATCGCCATCCCAGGCTCAACGTGCTCAACCTCGAGGCGATCGCTACGGCACTCTGGCTTCGTGCGACCGTCTGGCTCTCACCCGAGGGGGCATCCGGAATGCTGCCGGATGTCCTCGGTGCAGAAGAGCTTGCCTGGGAGACGATCATGCCGAGCTGAGCTCCGTCATGGATTGAGCGACAAGATGAGGTAGTTCGAGTAGCGACGTAAGGTCACCTCACCTCACCTTGATCGGTAGACGTCGGCGCGGTGGTCAATGCGTATGACGTTGACCACCAGTTCGGCCTCGTTCAACTCGTACACGATCCGGTAAGCACCCCGGCAGGCCGACCACAGTCCGGTCAGTTCCCGCCGCTGCAGGGGATGGCCCACCCGGCGAGGCGCTTCGACCAATGGTCCGAGCATGAACTGGACTGTGGCGGTGGCGATCTTCGGGGGCAGGCGCTCGAGTGAGCGCTCGGCTGAAGCAGCGATGGAGAGCCTCCACGCTTCGGTCGTCAACGAGCGAGGTACCTGGCTCGCAACTCTTCGGCCTCCAGGAGATGGCCCTGGGCGATCTCAGCGCGCGCCTGGTGGATCTCCTTCAACGCCTGGGGATCAGACAACAGGTCGAGCGTGTCCTCGAGCGCATCGAGGTCGTCAGGGCTCAACAAGATCGCTGCCGGTCGGCCGTTGCGCGTCAGGACGACGCGATCGTGGTGGTGCTCGACCCGGTCGACGACCTCGGAGAGGTGAGCTTTGATGTGGGCAAGCGAGAGCATCTCTGTCATGACCAGTATGATAGTCATCACTCAGCTCAGCTTCACGGCGCCCAGCCGTTCTCGCACGTCGGTGCTCCACCCGTCGGGGTTCGCTCGTACACGGTGGTCCAGGTGGTCAACGTCCCTCCTTCGACAAGCCGGCCTGCCGGAGAATGCTGCCCGGCGTACCGGGCGCGAGCTCCTGGCTCGCCTTTCCGGCAACGGTCACCCTCCCGGCTTGACCGCCGCCTCGTCCGTAAGGTCGGCGACCTCGCCGGTGACCTTCGTCCGGGCTCACCATCGTGATCTCATCGATCACTAGCCGTGCGAGCGAAGCCCGGAGACTCCTCGAATCGATCCCCCGGCTCGAGGGTGGGGAAGGGGTCGAGCGGGATCTCTTCGAGTGAGGCTTGTCTGGGGCGAGACCGCGTGGGACGACGACGTGTGGTGGCAGGTCGAATCACCGACGAGCACCGGAGATCCCGTGGCGCTGCATCGTTCGGATGCGCGACCATATCGCCCATCACTTCTTCGACACCGAACACGCGTCTGAGGGCTCGGTCGCGGCTCGAAACCTCGACTTGTCGTTCGAGATCTCGACTGTCACAGCAAGGCTGTCGGGGAGCGGTCGTTCCTCTCTCAGGAGCGGGTCCTGGGAGTGCAAAGGCTGCACCGGGGCCCTGAGGCGTGCGGCAAATGGCTGGACTCTGTGGAGCACACCGGACGACACTCGTGCGCCTGTCGGCGCGTGCTGCCGCCTTAGCCGTGACCCTCGTGCTCGTGGGCGGCGGCCTGCTCACCGCTGGAGGGGCGAGCCCGAGCGATCCCGCCGCTGCCAGCTACTTCTCCGAGCAATGGGGGCTGGCCCAGATCAACGCCCCGTCAGCGTGGCGCTACGGAACCGGCGCTGGGGTGAGGATCGGGATCGTCGACACCGGGGTCGACCTCACCCACCCGGATCTGGCCGGGAAGGTGGTTGCCGCTGCTACCTGCATCAACACTGGTGGCAACCCGGCACAGTGCTCCAGCGCGCCAGGGGCGGGTCAGGACGACAACGGGCACGGCACCGACGTGGCGGGCATCGCCGCCGCGTGGGGACTGGGTGTGGCGGGGGTGGCGCCGGGCGCCTCTCTCGTCGTCGCCAAGGTCCTCGACTCGAGGGGTTCGGGCAATGTGGACGACGTGTCGGCGGGGATCGAGTGGGTCGTGGCGCACGGGGCCCGCGTGGTCAATTTGAGCCTCGGGAGCGACGCCGGTTTCATGGGCTTGAACTGCGTGCTGGCCAGCTGCGGCCCGGGCCCTGTTACGGGGGCGGTCGAGGCTGCATGGCAGGCGGGGGCGATCCCGGTCATAGCCGCTGGCAACAACGCCGGCAGCTTCTTCGGCCCGCGGGGCTACGGGGACCTCGACGCAGTGGTCGTGGCGGCCACCGGCCCGCAAGGCCAGTTCGCGGGGGACTATTCGAGCACGCCGGGCAACGCCAAGTGGGGCGTGCTGGCGCCGGGCGGGGACGACCCGAACGGTCCGACGTCCCCGACCTGCGGGACGTTCGATCCCTCCGAGATCCTTTCCACGTACTGGAGCGGCACTCCGTGCTATGCGACCGACGAGGGAACGTCCATGGCCACCCCCTTCGTGTCGGGGACCCTCGCGCTCCTCCTCGGACGCGGCCTGGACCAGCAACAGGCGGTGCAGACGTTGCTCTCGACGCTCGACACGTCGACGAACTGCGGTTCGGGGCAGGGATGTCAGGGCCTGGTAGATGCCGGCGCGGCCATGGCAGAGGCCGCACGGACGGCTCCGCGTCCTCCGCCTCCGCGCCCTCCGGCTCCGAGTCTTTTGCCTCCGAACCCGTCATCGGTGGTCGGCTCCAGTTCCCAGCCGGCTAGCCGTTCGCCTTCGTCGAGTGGGTCGGTGAGCACCGCCACGAGCAAGCCACCGACCGTGCCGATGCCGACGACGACATCTGCCGGCACGGCCATGCCGACCGCCGTCGGGTTGGCCACGCGCTCCTCGGGATCAGGAGGGGCTAGGGCAACCGGGGTCTCGAGGCGGGGTAGATCTCGCGGTGACGGGCCGTGGTTAGCCCTCTTCGGGGGAGTCGCCGTCGTGGGCGGCTTGGTCGCGGGAGGGGCCTCTCGCCGCCGCTCGCGATTGCGAGGCTTCGGCTCCGACCAGCACGGGCCGCCCCCTGGCGGGCGCTGACCACCCGACACCGCATGGTGTACGACTTGCCTCGTGCACCGCTGCCTTCAGACCTACATCCCTGAGTACGCCGGTTCCCGACCCTTCCCGGGAGCCGAGTCAACAATTTGTCCAATTGTCCGGTGGTGGACTTTCGCGTGTGTCACGAACGTAGAAGGAGGTGACATGTAGGAGTTATCTCTAGAAGCGGTGCTGAGTGAGAGATGGAGGCTGTGGCCCTCCAGCGTCGGCCTCCGGGGCAGGCGCT
>JAJYAB010000262.1 GCA_021779775.1 Actinomycetes bacterium | reverse complement strand
AGGCGTCGTCGTCGGAGATGTTCGGCAAGGTGCGCGAGGTGCCGCAGACCGAGGAGACCGGGTTCTATCCCCGCAGCCCCTACGGGGTGGCCAAGGTCTACGGGCACTGGATCACCATTAATTACCGCGAGAGCTACGGCCTCCATGCCTCGTCGGGCATCCTCGTCAACCACGAGAGCCCCCGGCGCGGCCTGGAGTTCGTGACACGGAAGGTGACCCACCACGTGGCTCGCATCGCCTGCGGGCTGCAGGACAAGCTGTCCCTCGGCAACCTCGACGCTCAGCGCGACTGGGGGTTCGCCGGTGACTACGTGCGGGCCATGTGGCTGATGCTCCAGCGCGATGACCCCGGGGACTTCGTGGTGGCTACCGGGGAGACCCATTCGGTGCGCGAGCTGTGCGAGGTGGCCTTCGCCCGGGCCGGCCTCGACTGGTCCGACCATGTGGTGATCGACGAGCGGTTCCTGCGGCCGGCGGAGGTCGACCTGCTGGTGGGGGATCCGAGCCGGGCCAAGGACCAGCTGGGCTGGGAGCGCCAGGTGGGGTTCGTCGACCTCGTCGACATGATGGTCGACGCCGACCTGGCGCTCGTGCGCTCCACGCGGGCCTGACGGCCCGGCTGGCGCGGTCATGCTGGCCGGCGTGGACGTCCACACCATCGGGGTGACGCCTCTCGGCCTGCTGGCGGCCTTCGGTGCCGGCATGCTGTCGTTCCTCTCCCCCTGCGTGCTGCCGCTCGTGCCGGGCTACGTCTCCATGGTGTCGGGGCTGTCCGCCGCAGAGCTCAGCGCCGGGAACGTCGCCGGCGGTGCAGCGGCCGAGCGGGGCATGGCGCCCGTGCTGCGCGGCACCGTCGGCTTCGTCGCCGGGTTCACGCTGGTGTTCACCGTGCTCGGCGCAGCGGCGTCCGGCCTCGGCCAGCTGCTGCGCGACCACCACCGGGCGCTCGACATCGCCGCCGGCGCGGCCATCATCGTCATGGGGGCGTGGATGGTCGGGTTCGGCACTCCGGGCACCTTCCGGCGCGAGCGGCGCTTCCACCCCCTGCCATCGAAGCTCGGGCCCTGGGCGCCCCCCGTCATGGGCATGGCGTTCGCCTTCGGATGGACGCCGTGCATCGGCCCGGTCCTGAGCGGTGTGCTCGGCCTGGCCGCCACCCGCTCGACCCTGGCGTCGGGCCTGCTCCTGCTGGTCGTCTACTCGCTCGGCCTCGGGGTGCCGTTCCTCGCCACCGGGCTGGCGTTCGACCGGCTCACCGGGCTGTGGGCCCGCATGCGCCGGCGGCTCGGCGTGCTGGAGATGGTCGCCGGCTCGGCGCTGGTGGCGTTCGGGCTCCTGCTCCTCACCGGGCAGCTCAGCTGGCTGTCGGCCCACATGTCGGGGTGGCTCTCCGACGTCGGGCTGCAGCGGCTCACCGTCAGCTGAGCGGCGCTCGTCCCTGCCGGGGCGGCTCGGCCCCGCGCTTGGTGCCGGAGGGCGCCGCCCCCGTAGCATGGAGCGTCCCCATGGCACCCGTCGTCTCCCTCCGTGCCGCCGTCGCTCTGACCGGGCGGTTCCCTGCCCTGGCCGGTGCCGACCTCACGGTCGGCTCCGGCGAGGTGGTCGTGCTCGACGGCGCCAACGGGGCAGGCAAGACCACGCTGCTGCGGGTATGCGCCGGCCTGGTCCCCGTCACGGGGGGCGAGGCGGTCGTCCTCGGCTACGACCTGCGCCGGAGCCACACCGCGGTGCGTCGCCAGGTGGGCATGCTCGGTCATGCGCCTGCGCTCTACGACGACCTGACCGTCCTCGACAACGTCCGGTTCGCCGTGCGGGCCGCGGCGGGGGACCCGGCGAGGGTGGACGCCGCCATGGAACGGCTCGGGCTGGTCGGGCGCCTCCGCCGCACGCCGGTGGTCCGGCTGTCCGCCGGCCAGCGGCGGCGGGTGTCGCTGGCGGTGCTGGTGGCGCGCCGGCCGCCGCTGTGGCTCCTCGACGAGCCGCATGCCGCGCTCGACGCGGCGACCCGGCGCCTGCTCGGCGAGCTGGTCGAGGAGGCGGCGACCGGCGGAGCCACGGTGCTGCTGGCCTCCCACGAACCCGATGCCGCGCTGCCCCTCGCCGACCGGGTGGTCACCATGGGCGGTGGCCGGGTGCTCGGTGAGTGCGACGGGTGGCGGGGGCGCAGTCTCGGTCCATCACCACGCGCCGTCGGAGGCTCCCATGTGGCGTGACGCGCTGCTGGTGGCCGGCAAGGATCTTCGCATCGAGATGCGCTCGCGGGTGGTGCTGAACCAGGTGGTGCCCTTCGGCGTGCTCGTCCTGGTGTTGTTCGCCCTGGCCCTCGGCCCGGATCGGCGCCCCATGGTCCAGGCGGCACCCGGGCTGTTCTGGGTGTCGGTGCTGTTCTCCTCGGTGCTGGCCGTACAGCGCAGCTTCTCCATCGAGTCGGCCGAAGGTGCACGCGACGGCCTGCGCCTGTCGGGGCTCGACCCGGCAGGCATCTTCCTGGGGAAGCTCGGGGCGATGACCGTCCAGCTGCTGCTGCTCGACCTCATCCTCGGGGCGGGGGTCGTCGTCCTGTACGGCGCGCATGTCCGGTCGGTGGGTGCCGTCGTCACCGCTGCTGTCGCCGGAACGGTCGGGCTGGCTGCTGCCGCCACGCTCTACGGGGCGATGGCCGCCGGGCTGCGGGTCCGCGAGACGTTGCTGCCGTTCCTGTTCCTTCCGGTGGCGTCGCCGGTGCTGGTGGCTGGAACACGCGCCTGGCAGGGGGCGCTCGGCACTGCTGCCTCGGGGAGCGGGCCCTGGTTGCGCATCCTGCTCGTCTTCGCCGTGGTCTACCTGGCCCTCGGTGTCGTCATCTACGGACCCCTACAGGAGGCAACGTGACTGCTGTCGTGCCGCCGCCCGCTACCCGACCGGCCCTGTCGGAGCCGGAGCTCGGCTCCGGCACCTGGCCGGGTGAGCCGGTGGTTGCCGACTTGGCGCCGTGGAGCAGGCGGGCCACCCTGGCGGTGCGAGCCGTCGGAGTGCTCGGTGTGGTGGGGACCGCACTGACCGTGTGGCTCGGGCTGTGGGTGACGCCGCCTGACCAGACCATGGGCGACTACGTCCGTCTGGTGTACCTCCATCCGCCCATCGCCTGGGTGTCGCTCTACCTGGCCTTCGGGATCGGGGCGCTGTCGAGCGTCCTGTGGCTGTGGCCCCGGACCCGGGCCCGGCACTGGGACCGGCTGGCCGGCGCGGCCATGGAGGTCGCCGCCGTGTTCACCGCGCTGATGCTCGTCACCGGCTCCATATGGGGGCGGACCACCTGGGGGGTGTGGTGGGCGTGGGATGCCCGGCTCACGTTCAGCGCACTGCTCCTCGTGCTCCTGCTCGGGTACCTGGCGCTGCGTCGGGTGCCGGGTGACCCCGACGCCCGCGCGCGGCTGCGCGCGGTGGCGGCGCTGGTGGCGGCCGTCGATATCCCCGTCATCCACTTCTCCGTCAACTGGTGGGCCACGCTGCACCAGACGGCGACCGTGCTGAGCCCGTCGGGCCACGCCCGCATCCACGGGTCGATGGCGTACACGCTCCTCCTCGGCTTCGTCGCCATCACCCTGCTGTTCGTCTGGATGCTGTGCACCCGTGCCCGCATCGAGGCGTTGCGCGACCGGCTGCAGGGCCAGGAGCTCGACGTGGCCCTGGCCGAGCGCCGGGCAGAAGGGACGACCCCATGAGGTACATCGACGCGGGCTATGTGGCCGCCCTCGGCTCCCTGGCCGTGTACGGCGCCGTGCTCTGGCAGCGCCGCCGGCGTCTGGAGCGTGCGGTGCGACGGCTGCAGGAGCACCGGTCCGGCCGG
>JAJYAB010000261.1 GCA_021779775.1 Actinomycetes bacterium | reverse complement strand
GTCAGGCTGCGGCGTTCAGGAGCAGGTCACGAAGCTGCCGACGGGCGCCTTGGGCCTGCGTTCGTGCCTGCTTGACGAGCTGGCGGGCCTGGTCTGGCAGCTTGGCCTCGAAGGGAGCGAACCTCGTGCCGAGGCGGTCGATGACCTCCTCGACCGTGCTGTCGACGGTCTTGACCTGCTTGGCGAAGCTGTCACGGACGTCGTCGAGCCGGCCTCCGAGGTGCTCGCGGGGCTCGCTCAGCCGATCGGCCAGCTCCTGGCGTTGGTCCTGCGCCTTCTGGAAGCCGATGACACCGAGGCCGATCGCCACATAGGCGGCGTCGAGGGCTGACTTGGTCAGGTCGCTGGTGATGTCCTTCAGGGGGGCCATGGGCACTCCTTCCTCATCCGGGGAACCGGTCTGCTAGCAACTGTAGCGCGAAACGCTAACCATTGCAAGCACCTGCCGGCGGTGCGCCAATGGGGCACCGGGTTGCCGTGGTGCCCCAGAAGGCGGAGGCTAGCCTCGCGGCCTTGACGGAAACCGAGACCCTCGCCCCGCCGGTGGTCGCCGTGGTCGTCGCCCGGGACCCCGGACCATGGTTCGACGAGTCGTTGGCAGCGCTGGCTGCCCAGGACTACCCCGAGCTGTCGGTGCTCGTCCTCGATGTGGGGAGTGGCGGCGACGTGAGCAGCCGGGTCGCTCGTGTCCTCCCCAACGCGTTCGTGCGCAAGCTCGATGAAGACCGTGGCTACGCAGCATCGTCCAACGAGGTGCTCGCCATGGTGGAAGGCGCGTCGCATTTCTTGTTCTGCCATGACGACGTGGCCCCGGATCCAGACGCCGTCCACCTGCTGATGGAGGAGTCGTTCCGCTCCAACGCGGCAGTGGTCGGGCCAAAGATCGTCGACTGGCATGATCCCTCGCGGCTGTTGCACGTGGGCATGGCGGTCGACAAGGGCGGGGCAGTGGTGGACCGGGTGTATGCCGGCGAGATCGACCACGGCCAGCACGACGCCGTCCAAGATGTCTTCATGGCACCGGGAGGTTGCCTGCTGGTACGAGCCGACCTGTTCGCACGGATCGGCGGGTTCGACGGCGCTATCGTCGCCATGGGCGAGGATCTCGACCTCTGCTGGCGGGTGCAGGCGGCGGGCGCCCGGGTGGTGGTTGCCCCGGCGGCGCGCGTTCGCCACCTCGAGCTGCTGGCGGCCGGCCAGCGGAAGCTTCCTGCCGGTGCAACTGGTGGTCCGGACGTGGGCCTGCAGTCCCTGCAGCGGCGTCACGAGCTGCGATCCGTCCTCGCCAATTATGCGCCCGCACATCTGGCCCGGGTGATCCCCCAGCTCGTAGCGCTGTCGGTGGGCGAGGTCGTAGTGTCCCTGGCGGCGGGGCACCGCGACCGGGCGTCGGCTGTTGTCCACGCCTACCGGTGGAACATCCGCATGCACCGGGACATCGCGCAGCGCCGACGCGCCCTCTCCGCCTACCGCCAGGTGCCAGACAGCCAGGTCCGGCGGTTGCAGCTCCATGGGAGTGCCCGGCTGACGGCGTACCTCCGCCGGGCGTTCACCTACGGCGTGCGCGTGGCCCATCTCGACATCGCCACGCTGCACGCCCGAGCCGGGGACGTGTCGCAGTCCACAGCCGATGACGGCCCGTCGTCGAACGTCACCCAGCTGATCGTGTGGGGTGTCGTGGTAGCAGTCCTGCTGATCGGCAGCCGCCAGGTCCTGGGCGGCACCCTGCCGACGGTGGGGCAGTTCGTCCCACTGCCCTCGGTGGGCACGATGGCGCATCGGTTCCTCTCCGGATGGCAGCCCTCGGGGGTCGGCATGGCCGCACCAGGGTCGCCTGGTCTCGCCGTGCTCTGCACGCTCGGCTCGGTGCTGCTCGGGTCGGTGGGTATGCTCCAGAAGCTCCTCGTTCTCGTATGCTTCCCCCTGGGAGCACTCGGGGTTGCCCGCCTCGTGCGGTCCAACGGGTCGTGGCGGGGGAGGACGGTGGCGGCCGTGCTCTACCTGGCGCTGCCGGTGGGGCTCGACGCCCTGGCCGTCGGCCGGTGGGACGGGCTCGTGGCGTACGCTGCGGCACCGTGGATCGTGGCCAGCCTGGCGCGCTGCGGCGGGCTGCCCCTCGTGGCCCGGAACGCCGATCCCGGCGCTGCCTGGTGGGACGGCCTTGCCCCTCGCGTCGTCCGCCTGGCCGTCCTCGACGCCATCGTCACGGCGCTGGCACCCACCGCGGGCATGCTGGTCCTGGTGGTCGGCTTGGCGCTGGCCGCCGGGAGCGCCCTCGTCGGGGGCGAGCAGTGGCGCAGGGAGGCGGCTCGCACGATGGTGTCCGCCGCAGCTTCTTCCGGGCTGGCCGTCGTCTTCCTCGCTCCTTGGTCGATCTGGGCGCTGGCCGGGTCGCAACGATGGTCGCTGTTCGGCGGTCTCCCGGCGGCCGCCTCGAGCGGTCCAGCGTGGGGCCAGCTCCTGCGGTTCTCCGTCGGTCCCGTCGGAGCGACGCCGCTGGGCTACGCCGTGCTGGTGGTGGCGGCCGTCGCGGTGGTGATGGGGAAGGGCGAACGGTTCCAGTGGGCAGCGCGCGGTTGGGCGCTGGCTGCTGTCGGATGGCTGCTCGCCTGGGCAGGTGGCCGAGGCTGGCTCGGCGGGGTGGCAATGCCGTCGCATGTCCTGCTGGCCCCTGCAGCGGTGGGCATCGCCGTGGCGGCCGGTCAGATGGTGGCCACGGCGGAGTCCGACCTCCGCGGGTTCCGTTTCGGATGGAGGCAGATGGCTGCCGGCCTCGGCATGCTGGCGCTGGTCGCCAGCATGCTTCCGGTGCTCGGAGCGGCGGGCGGGGGGCGCTGGGACCTTCCGCCGTCGGGCTACTCCCAGGCGGTCTCCTGGATGCAACGTCTGCCGGCGGCGGGGGCGTTCCGGGTGCTGTGGATCGGCGACCCCCGCCTCGTCCCCGGAGCAGCCTGGCCGCTGTCCGGCGGGCAGGCGTTCGTGTTGGGGCAGAACGGCGTCCCCGACGGCACCGGGCTGGGAGCCGGGGCCGACCCAGGGGCCGCCGCCGCTGTCGGCGATGCGGTCCGGCTGGCCCGCAGTGGCGACACCGTCCGGTTGGGACGCCTGCTTGCCCCGTACGGCATCCGGTATGTGGTGCTGGTCAAGTCGCTGGCTCCCGACTCCCCCGGTTTCCGCTCGGCCGTGGCCGGAACGCCGTCAGCCGTGCTGCAGTCGGCGCTCGGACGCCAGCTCGATCTCCAGCTGGTACCCGGCGAGGGTGGGTACCAGCTGTACGCCAACGCCGCGGCGGTACCGCTGCGGGGCACCCGGTCGACAGCCACCGCGTCGGCGAGCGGACCGGCCGGTGGGTGGCGACCTGCCTTGCCAGGACCGCCCTCGGCGGCGACGTATCGTGGTCGGGTGCCTGCGGGCCAGCTTCTCGTGGCAGCGGGACCACCCGGGTCTTGGCAGCTGACCGGGCCAGGGGGTCGGCGGGTGGCCGGCACGCCGACGCTCCGGTATGCCACCCGGTTCGACGGCGTGCAGGGTGGCACGGTCACCTTGCGCCAGCCGGGCTCCTGGCTCTGGCGAGCTGCCGCGCTGGCTGAGATCGTCTTGTGGCTGGTCGTCGCCTGGTGGCTGGTTGCCGGTCCGCAGTTGGCCACGGTCGTGTCGCAGCGCATCCGGGCGGCGGCCGCATCGGTCTGCCGGCGCCATGGGGATGTTGGCGGCGGGCCAGCGAAGGAGGCGTCTGCTCCCGAGGTCGTGCTGCCGGAGGTGCTGAGATGACCAGGGTGCTGAGATGACCAGGGTGCTGAGATGACCAGGGTGCTGAGATGACCAGGGTGCTGAGATGACC
>JAJYAB010000260.1 GCA_021779775.1 Actinomycetes bacterium | reverse complement strand
AGGTAGTCGTCAGCGCCGGCGTCGAGTCCCTCGACGTGGTCTCCCACCGAGGTGCGGGCGGTCAGCATGAGGATCGGTGCCCTCCGTCCCGCGGTGCGTACGCGGCGCGCCACCTCGAAGCCGTCGAACCCGGGCAGCATGACGTCGAGGACGATGGCAGCGTAAGGGTTCTCGGTCGCCATCCACACGGCGTCGGGGCCGTCGGACGCCACGTCGACCGCGTGGCCTTCCTCTTCGAGCCCGCGCTTGAGGACCGAGGCCATCCGCACGTCGTCCTCCACTACCAGCAGCCGCACCTCTGCAGCGTAGGGGCAGCACATGAGAGAACGGCGTGAGGCGAACGGTGCGCGCATGGGTGGCTGTCGCGTGGTTGTCTGGGACGGTGCCAATGCCCCAGCCCCTACTCGTTGCCGATACACCGACGCTCCGTCGGGTGTGTGACAGCCTGCTGGAGCAGGACCGCTACGGCTTCGACACCGAGTTCCATCACGAGAAGACGTACTATCCTCGGTTGGCGCTCATCCAGGTGGCATGGGAAGACCAGATCGCCATCATCGATCCGCTGGCCGTGAATGTGGGCCCGTTGGGTGACGTTCTGCGTGGTCCCGGGACCGCCGTCGCCCACGCGGCCGATCAGGATGTCGCCGTGCTCGACGCGGCGTGTGGCGCCGTCCCCACCAGGTTGTTCGACACCCAGGCGGCGGCTGGGTTTCTGGGAATGTCCAGTCCGTCGCTGGCGCGGCTTGCCGAGCAGGTCCTCGGGGTGACGCTGGCCAAAGGTGATCGTCTCACCGACTGGGTGAAGCGTCCACTGAGCGATGCCCAGCTCGCCTACGCAGCCGGAGATGTCGCTCATCTGCTGGCGCTCCACTCGGCTGTGATCGATGAGCTGCGTGCCCTTGGTCGCCTATCGTGGGCCGAGGAGGAGTGCGCCGAGGCCCTCCAGGCCCGGCGTGTGCCCCAGGTGCCGGAGGAGGCGTGGTGGCGGATCAGTGGGTACCGGTCGTTACGGGGACCCTCGAGGGGCATCGCGCAGGAGGTTGCCGCCTGGCGCGAGAGGCGCGCCGCCCGCCTCGACGTGCCGCGCCGGACCGTCCTGGGTGACTTGCCATTAGCGGCCATGGTCCAGAGCGCGCCCGAGGATCGCCGGACACTGCGGGAAGTGCGGGGGATCGATGGCCGGCACCTGACCGATGGCGGGGTCGAAGAGATCCTCGAAGCGGTCCGCCGGGGCCGCTCGCTCGCTCCCGACCAGCTTCGGCTTCCCGCCCAACGCCATGACGACGACATGCTCGGGGCGGCGATCGCCGTAGCGGCCGGCCTGGTGGCCCAGCTAGCTGCCGACGAGCAGATCGATGCCGGGCTGCTGGCCACCCGGGCTGACCTGACTGACCTGTTGGCCGGCGCGCCGGGTCGGCTCGACCACGGGTGGCGTAGCACATTGGTGGGCGAGCCGGTGCGTCGCCTGAAGGCAGGTGCGGTAGCGGTTGCCTTCGACCCGGGCGGGCGGCTGGTGCTCGAGGACCGAGCAGGCGGGCGGGCTGCCCCCTCGTGACTGCTCCATCCGGCGGAGCCACCGGTTCGGCACGCTGCGGTCATCGACCTCGGTCCTGAAGGTGCGCTGAGGGGCTGGGCCGCTCGACCGCTGCACCGCTCGTCGGAGTGCCGGGTGTCGATGTCGCCGCCGACCGCTCTTGCAGGCTCCGCGTGCGATGCGTCCACCGTGCGCATACGTTGGACCAATGCGATTTGCCTTCAAGACCTCACCGCAGAATGCCATCTGGGACGGCATGCTCGCCGTCTGGAAAGCGGCCGACGACATCGAGCTGTTCGAGCCGGGTTGGACGTTCGACCACTTCTACCCGATCTTCTCCGACTCGACAGGTCCCTGCCTCGAGGGGTGGGTGACGCTCACGGCGTTGGCTCAGGCCACCCGCCGGCTACGTCTGGGGACGCTCGTCACCGGTATCCACTATCGCCATCCAGCTCTACTGGCCAATATGGCGACCACGCTCGACATCGTCTGCGGTGGCCGACTCGAGATCGGGATCGGTGCCGGATGGAACGAGGAAGAGTCGGGTGCCTACGGCATCGAGCTGGGCTCCCCCCGCGAGAGAAGCGACCGTTTCGAGGAGGCATGTGAGGTCCTCATCGGGCTCCTGACCCAGGAGACCACCACGTTCCGTGGCAAGCACTACGAGCTCATCGATGCCCGCTGCAACCCGAAAGCCGTGCAACGTCCCCACCCGCCGATCTGCGTCGGCGGCAGTGGGGAGAGGCGCACGCTTCGCACTGCGGCACGCTTCGCCCAACACTGGAACTTCGTGGGTGGTACTCCGGCGGAATTCGCACACAAGCGCGACGTGCTGCATCAGCACTGCGCCGATGTCGGTCGGGATCCGGGTGAGATACTGCTCTCCACTCACGTACGGTTTGGCACTGACAGCAGCGAGACGGCGGCGGCCGCCGCCGCCTTGGGGGATGCCGGAGCCGACTTGGCGATCATCATGCTGCCTACCCCCTACTCCCCCGCTGTTCTCGAGCCGCTGGCCGAGGCGCTCGTCCAGATCGGATAAAGGAGAAAAGGGCGGATCGGACAAAAGGGCGGAGAAGCGATCACTCCGAACATCGCGACCGTATGCCGCGACCGACAGCCGGTCAACCGCTTCGAGCAATCCGCCGATCCTGCACAGGGGATCAGCTGGCCAGGAAGCGGAGCGCAGCGTCGATAGCGCCGAAGTCTTTGGGGGTGGAGAAATGGTCCACCCCGGGCAGGCTGACGAGCTCGGCGTCTGGGAGAGCGTCCACCAGAGGGCCGGCTGGCCCGGCGAAGTCCTGATCGCCGAGCACGACGAGGACTGGACAGGTGATCCGGGCGAGGCGCTCGGCGTCGAGCACCGGGTGCCGGCGCCGCATCAGCGCAGCGAGAGCAGCTCGGTCGTTGCGGGGATCCCCGGCGAGACGGTCGAACATGCGCAGGGCAACGTTGCCGGGTTCGGCACCATGCTCGATCGCCGCGGCGACGTCCTCGCGGCGGCTGCCGTCGAACAGGTCGGCACCGACCCCCATCACCACCAGACGGCCGAAGCGGGCCGGCGCCGACGCGGCGAGCGTGAGCAATGCTCTGGCACCGAGCGAGAAGCCGACGGCGTCGACCTGTTCGCGGTCGGCGAAGGTGCCGGCCAGCACCTCCTCGAGCCGGTCGTAGGCGGAGGGATCGGTCGGTTTCGGGGCCGAGCCGTGACCCAGCAGGTCGGTTCCGATGACCTCGCGCCCCTCGTCGCGCAGGAGGTCGGGCCAGCCGTCGTCGGCCCAGCCGTGACGGAACGACGAACCGAAGCCGTGGACGAGGACCACCGGATTGGCCATGGCCGGACGCTACCCGAACCTGCCGAGATCGGGGCAGCCTCCGCGGCGTGAGTCACACCCAGGTCGTCGCGAACCGCAAGCGATGGGCCATCGTTATCAGTCTGCGCATCACGGACGTGTCTCTCGACGCGGCAGGCGCCAGCGTGGCGGCTGCGTGGCGGCTGCGATCCGAAACGACACCGGTGTCTCGGTTCCCAACACGCACTTGGGCGCCGTCATCCGATCACCGCCAGGTGATCACATCGGCGGACGAGCGCCCTTTACTACCTGGAGTAGGAGACACATTACGATTAGTGGCTAATTGCAACAGTTTCGATATAACGAGATTGTTGCATTGTCGCCCCACTACCCCCCGAGGAGAGGATGACGGCACATGACGGCCACGATCACCGCTGACGACGTGCTGCGGCAGTTGCTGACGACCGATGAGGGCCGCCGCGACCCCTATCCGCTGTACCGCCAGCTCCATGACAT
>JAJYAB010000259.1 GCA_021779775.1 Actinomycetes bacterium | reverse complement strand
AGCTCGCCGTCGACCACGATCCGGTGCGCTACCGCCAACTCGTTGCCAACTCCCGGCCGAAGCCCACTCCGCCTATCCCGCCGACGGTCCGCGGACACCCGCCCTCCCTCGACCGCCCGCGAGCCGATCGACCATGGAGAGCAGTCTGACCTGGGTAGGTCCGGTCAGATGAATAACCCCTACTTCGGCAATGTCCCCTTTGGCGAAGGCTGCGTAAACCTTCTTCGACGTCTCTACGTTGGGATGAGCCATGGTGGTTCCTCTCCTCGTGGTCGCTCGCACGACGTGGCATTACTTCGTGCCGCCGACCTGGCCGGACTATAGCCAACCGTCGCCTATCCGGAGGGGTTGAGCCACAGCTCGACCGCGAGGGCGACACCGAGTACAGGGTGAGTGTCGAGGGACTCGCGGCGGTACCTATCGTTTCTCGGAGGGTGGTGCCGGCAGAACAGGCGACTTTTGGTCCTGCCTCGATGCAGCCGATGAGATCCTTGTTCGGCCGGAACGGAGGCGGCTCCACGATCGGCAGCCCATCTGTCGCCAGGTTCGCCGGCGGGCAGGTTGACGATGTCGTCCCACTGTCGACACACCACGACAGCGACACACCACGACAGCGGCACAAGTGCTATCGCCCAGCCTGCGGCTTCGTTGCGCCCGTGTGTAGTAGCATCTGATGCGTGCGCACCACAGTCGACATCGACGAGGACGTGTTGTTCGCGGTCAAGGAACGCGCTCGGCGCGAGCGGCGCTCTGCCGGCAGGGTGTTGTCGGAGCTGGCTCGCCAAGCACTGGTGGGCGGTGGTGCGCCGCTCCCGGGGCGGGGAACGCCGCACCATGGATTCGACCCGCTGCCGCGGCGCGGCGCAGCGGTTTCCAACGCGCTGATCGACCGGTTGCGCGAGGAAGAGCCCGATTGAGGCGGGCGCTGCTCGACGTCAACGTCCTGCTGGCGCTGCTCGACAGTGATCACATCGACCACCACCGCGCCCACCGATGGCTCGATGGGACCATCGACGGCGGCTGGGCTTCGTGTGCGATCACCCAGAACGGGTTCGTGCGCATCGTCAGCCAGCCCCGGTACCCGAGCCCGGTCCCGCCGGCGGTGGCGATCGAGGTGCTGGCTGCGGCGTGCCGAGGTGGCCCGCACGAATGGTGGCCGTGCGATGTCAGCCTGGCCGACGAGCGGTGGCTTGACCGGTCGCGGCTGCACGGTCCGCGCCAGGTCACCGATGCCTACCTGCTGGCACTGGCCGTGGCCCACGACGGGTGCTTCGCCACGTTCGACCATGCGGTCCCGCGGTCGGCAGTGCACGGCGCCACCGGCGAGCACCTGGTCGTCATCTGAGCGGCACCCGAGCGGCACCCCGCCGTCGGCGCCGACCACCCAGTAGCCGGCGTGGTCAGGGGTCGCAGCCATGCCGACCGCACGGTTACCGGAAGGATCTGCAAGCGCTCGAGGGAGAACAGGGCTCGACGTGGCTCGCGCAACTGAATTTGGTGGTCGTATCTTGTCACAGTACGAGACCACCTTCGACGGCGGCTGGTAGTGCGTTTGCCCAGGTCGATGGCCCTTTGCTCTGCTTGCCTGCTCTGGGGACGGTGCTGCGGCAGACCCCCGGCGAGCCCCTGTTCGCCCGACCGACGGTGCTCGGGCACGTCAGGCGTCGCGGGATCCCCATGCGGGATCGCCGGGCGCTCCAGGGCGACCAGGTCGATCGGGCCGCCCAGCTCTATGCCGGAGGTGAGTCCGCGGACTGCGTAGCCGCCCAGTTGGGGGTGGCGGCGAGCACGGTCCGGCGTGCCCTGAAGGAGGCTGGCATCACCATGCGGCCTCGAGGGCGGCAACGGCGAGATGACAGCACGCTGTCCTCGCCGTTGAACATCACGGAGCACAGGCTCGACCTGGGCCCGGCTACTGGTCAACGCGCACCCATCTCGTTCCCCGGCCGACGCCGCTAGGACGTACGAACCCCTCGTTCTTCAGCTCCCGCAGCACGAGTCGGACAGTCTGATCGCTCACTCCGGGTACGGCTCGTCTCACGTCCGCCATCTCGAAGGACGTTCCAGCGTGGTTGAGCACGTAGTTCCGGACCCGGTCCTGCTTGGTGACGCCCGAACGATGATCAGCGGCACGAGCCGCGAAGGTCTCGTACGCGTGGGCGACCACCTCGACGAAGAAACTGAGCCACGGCCACGGATCGTGGCTACCGTCTTGCCAGCCAACGGTAGACCCCGCCAGGGCGTCGTAATAGGCGTCGCGTCGTTCGTAGATGAGCCCCTCGAGGGAGACATAACGCCCGATGCCATAGCCGACCTCGGAGAGCAGGCGCGTGCTGAGCAGGCGAGAGAGTCGCCCATTGCCGTCGACGAAAGGGTGAATCGTGAGGAAGTCGAGTGCGAACAGTCCCACGAGCAGTGCACGGTGGTGGCGCCCAGAGCTTTGTTCAGCGCGATACCGATCGACGAGCTCGGACATGAAGAAGGGCGTGTCCTGGTGCGACGTCGGGACGAACCGAACACTCGAAGTCCCGTCGGCGTGCCGGTCCACAACGAGGTTGTCGACGGTCTTGAACTGCCCCCCTCCGCCACCCGTCCGACCAAAGAGGAGTCGGTGGAGATGGAGGACGACACCGACGGAGAGATCACCCGGCCGGTCGTGGAACAAGTAGTCGAGAGCGTCACGGTACCCAGCCAGCTCCTTCTCGTTGCGGACGCGGAGTCGTTGGTCGGCACCCCGGACGATCCGTTCGGCTCGGGCCTGTTCGACCACGACTCCCTCGATAGCTGAAGAGGCGATCACCGATTCGACCCTCGCCGCGTCGGCCAGCTCTTTCAGCAGCCCGGGGAGCTGGTCGGCATAGAGTGCCTCTGAGCCGCGTCCGGCATCGACGACACTCAGGCGCGTGACGACCCTCGCCGGCACTGTGCCGATCAAGGAATCAACCTCGGCGAAGCTCCGCATCTGCCAACCTTCCGCTAAACATGCTAATCGTGGTTTGGATTAGCAGTTTATAGGCTCCGGTGGTGCCGGTGATGGTCTCCCAGCCGGCCGCCCCCGGTCCCCCAGAGGAAGGGCCGCTCGAGTCCGAGGACATTCGTCACCGCGTCCTGTCCAGGCAGTACCGTCCCACCATGGTGCAGTCTCTCGCCCGGCTCATCGAGGAGATCACCGTGGATGCCCACGACACCGACGAGCAGATGTCGGGGTTCCTCCAGGTCTTCCAAGACGAGGTGGCCGTCCCCGTTGCTGCGACCGTGCTCGGCGTGGCCGTAGAGGTCACCGGCTTCGACTTGGAGGGAGACACGAACGGCGGGGTCTGGTGGCCCGCTGCCGGCACCAGGAGACTGATGGCGTTCTTTCCCTTGCCGACATCCACTTCGGACCGAACACCGTCGCTGGATGGCTTCACGCCGCCTACCGGACCTGGCTCTGCCTCCCACCGTTCCCCGCCGGACGTCCCTCGGGTTGGGCATGGCCCCGACCGTGAGCAGACCTCGCCGTCCTTCCACCCCCGCCCTCGAGCGGCTCACGGGTGACGAGCGAGGTCAGCTACTGGGCGAACTGCTCATTGTCCACCCCGAGCTGGTCGACGAGACCGAACGTCTCGCTCTGGCGAAGCTGGCCATCATCGACGTGGACGAGGTGGCCGAGTCGCTCGAGTGGGCATTCCGCGAGACCGAGGTCGATCAGCTCGCTCACCGGGCCGGGCGAGTCCGCGGTCGCGGCTATGTGCAGGAGAATGAGGCCGCCTACGAGATCCTTGAAGAGCTCCTGCAGCCGGAGCTCGACGACCTTTCCCGGTGCGCCGCGCTCGGTCTCCACGATGCCGCACGCCAAATGGC
>JAJYAB010000007.1 GCA_021779775.1 Actinomycetes bacterium | reverse complement strand
AAACGCTGAGGCGGACGGCGAGTTAGGTACTACAGACCGGCGCCGCGTAAACCACCTTTCACCTGGGCAAATGGCGCTTCGTCACGAGCTAGCCCGGAAGGTTCCGCTAGCACACGGTCTACTTTACGCTGCGGGTGGGTTATTGGTACTTGCAGGAGTCGTAAAAGGGCTTGATGTCAGGCGTAATCACCACGGGCAAGAGAGCGCGCTTATTGCGTTGATGCCACCACTGAGGAAATGGCATGCGCCAGTGTTTATCGCTGTAAGTATGCTAGAAGTCCTTGTGGGTATCGCTGCGCTTCTTCATCCCGCTAATGTGATAACGGCTGTTGCAGTCACGGCCCTGGGCATGGCGTTTGTAGGCGTACTTGGAGTTGCGCGGGGAAGACTGATCGCAGCCCCATGTGGATGCCTCGGTAGTACTGGCCCTGGAGCAGCCTCCAGTCAATCCATGTGTTCAATGTTGCGGGCAATACTTGTCTTTGCGGCGGGAAGTGTCGGAATGATAGCTGCAATTACCGGCTCGGCTGCGAATAATATGAAGGCAGCGATGGGGATCGGCGTCATCTATTTTATCGCCCTGGTGCTACTGAGCCCGGAAGTTATCACGCGATTCACCGAATGTGGGCGTCCTCTGCTGTTTTCAGAGTATGACGTGCTCCGAGAGCTTCGTCACAGTTCAATATTTAGGGCAGCGAGGACTAGTCTACAGCTCGCCGATCACCCCGACGACCACTGGCGTAAGGGCTGCGCTAGGTATATCTGGTTTCCCCTGCCGTCGTCCTCAGGTGTTACGTCGCGATGTAGTCGTGGAGTGTTGTTCGTGTGGGCTGCGGGTGTCATAAAGGCACAATTGGTGGATGTAGGTGCGCCATGAATTACGGGAACTCGGAGAGGAGACTTCCGCGATCTGGCGGGACCTAGTCAAATGGAAGATGATTCGAGTATCGATGCCAGGCCCGAGGTCAGCGATAAAGCCGCTGATGGTCCGCACCCCGCTCTTCTGGAGGGCAGATGGGTGAAGCTGACTCCGGTGGGGTCCAAGGATCTGGGTTTTCTCTACAAGCTTGCGACCGATCCGGCCACGGGTTTTCGCTGGCGTCTACGGGGTGCGGTCCCTCCGCCTGAGACGTTTGAGAAAGTTGTCTGGCAGTCAGTGTTGACCCAGTTCATCATCGTTAGCAAAGCGCGTAACGAACCGATCGGCAACGTTGTGGGATACAACGCGAATCCGAATGCCGGCCATGTGGCAGTTGGTATCGTGGCGACCCCAGAGGTGGTCGGTACAGGCTTCGTTCTTGAAGCGTTCTATTTATTCCTGACTCACCTATTTGCGGTGTATTCGTTCCGTAAAGTGTATTTGGAATTGCCCTCGTATAATCTTCCACAGTTCGCGAGTGCGGAGGGGGTGCTGCTAGAGCGCGAGGGGATGTTGAAGGAGAATGACTATTATGGAGGGAAGTATTGGGATTCGTATATTTTCGCGATCTGGCGTGCGCGGTGGGAGGAATTCACTGCCCAACTGCCAATCCGAAAGACTGGTAACGTTATCCCGGACGGTTCGCTGTTGACCGCGCTGGATGGGGACCTGGAGGCTCTGTAAGTGGTGGTCTTTTGCCGATGGTGCTTTTGGTGTGAGGCTACAGTGCTTGAGCCAACGTGTAGGCGAGCTTGAGTTGTAGCGCATCTGGCGCACCTAAGCAAGTGCACTCCATTCGTGCGAGGCCAATGTCATATTCGCTAGAGACGCCATCGCGGTGAGCCTCCAGGAACTCGAAGCAACGGAGCTGGCGAGCTTGGACCGGCCGGGCTGCTGGTTGACCTCGAGGTGCTGAAACCTCCACCCGGGAACTCAACGAGAGCCTACTGATGAGTTGGGGAGTTTGACGTCGTCTCGATCCGCCAGCGCGGTAAGGCGTTCCCGCAGCTCAGCGAAGTTTGAATAGGAGATCGTCTTCTCCACCTGATTCTTGCTCAACGTCAGCGCTGGTCGGGGGCACTGCGCCCTGGCCAGAGTCGACGGGAATCGAACCGGGCGCCCATGCCGAGTCCAGATCGCGATCGAGCTGGCTCTCCTGCCGAGACGAGATGTCACATCCCAGGCATAGCATCACCGCTATGGCTTGGGGTACGATCGAGCTCGAACAGGAGGTCGAGGCATGGCTCCTCACGCTCCCTGATGAGCTGTTCGGTCAAGCGGAGCGGTACATCGACCTGCTCGCCGACGAAGGCGTGCATCTCGACGAGCCCTTCACTCGACAGCTCCGCGGGAAGCTCCGGGAGTTGCGCTTCCACCTCGGTCGCCAGCAGACGAGGATCACGTACTACATCGCCACTGGCCGCAGGATCGTGCTGCTCACCGTGTTCGTGAAGACGCGCCAGCGAGAGCGTCGGGAAGTCCAACGGGCATGGAGCGCAATGCAGACCTGCATCGCCGAGGGGCATACCGTGGAGGACGACGAATGACGCGCAAGACCTGGGACGAGGTGAAAAGGGAGCGGGCCGACTCGCCGGCTCGTCGCCGCGGCTACGAGCGCGCTGGGCGGACGATCAGGCTCGCGATGGAGATCCACGAGCTCCGGGAGAAGCGGGGGCTGAGCCAGCGCGAGCTCGCCGAGCGTCTCGGCACGACCCAGTCCGCCGTCGCGCGCCTCGAGGCCGGCAACGTGTCCCCCAGCCTGCCGACCCTCGACAAGGTCGCCGAAGCGCTCGGGGTCGAGCTCGTCGTGAGCTTCGTGGACCTCGACGATCGGATTGCCGGCTGATCGCCTACGGGTGCCGAGCCAGTCAGCATTCATAGTGCGTCGATGAGATTACGGAGCTGGCCGTGCAGTAGGCCGGAGTTCGAATACGGGAAACGCAACACCACCAAATCGCCGTATTCGAGCTCGCTCGTAGAGAAGAGCAGGTCGGACGGCGGGTGGTACCCGACGTCGGCGATCTTGCAGGTGAGGCGCTCGCGCTCGGTGGCGTTGCGGTGCTGGCGGGCGGTGATCTCGGCTTCCAGCTCTTCGCGTAGGCGCTTGAGCCAGGACTTGGGCAGCTCGATGCGGTCGTAGAGCTGTTCGACTTGGGCTTCGAGGCCACCGCCGAAGCTTCACAGGCAGAAACCTCCAACGCCCTTGTCTGTTGACCTTCTGTAGGGTATGTTTCACACATAGTGCAATGACGGCCACGCTTGGAGGCGGGCCGGGAAGTCGGGGGGACTTCGAGATGGCTTCATGGTCCAACGATGACTCCGAGGACGAGAGAGAAGTAGCAGATCACACTGATACCTCAGCTGGTCAGCCTGCTGCCGGGCGTGCGGACACCGATACGCCACCCGGAGGCCACCTGTTCGCCACGTCACCGCAATGGCAGACCTTCCGTGGCGCGCTGCGCGACGCTGTCGCAGCCTCCGAACCGACGGGCGCAACTGCCGCCGTTGCGATCCTCGCCACCGAGGGCTTCGAAGGGGAACTTGGTGGATCGTCCTCGCCGCTCGACGCCGCCGACCTGCTCGAATCCCGACTGGGCTCGACCCGGCGATCAGGCCAGGACGTCTACCGGCTCGATCATGCGACGGTCGGGATCGTTCTCTCCTCCGGCGGGCCGTTGGACCTGGCAGGACATGTCAATGCCCTCGTCGGCGACGGTATGCCGGCCTTCTCATGGGGCAGCAGTCTCTTTCCCAACGACGGGCATTCCGCCGACGACCTTCTGAGCATGGCCGTGAAGCGCCTGGGCCAGATGCGGGGCCTAGACAGCACGTCAGCCGAAATATCCGAGGCTTCGTGGCATCGCCGGCGGATAGCCGCCGGGGCGCTGGCTGTTGCGGCACTGGTCGCCGGCACCTTGATCCCACTCGCCTCGTCCGGCGGCCCCGCCCAGATCGCGTCGCCGCCGATGTCTTTCAAGCATCCCATAAAGGCCTCGTCGGGGTTCGGTGCACTGCCGAGCACCTCTGATGGTGGGCAGCCGGTGCAGCAGGCCACGATCCCGGCCCCTGCGACACCCGAGCTGGCGCTAGCCGCTTCGTCAGCCTCAGTACCGTCACCGGCGACGACCTCCGTTGGCACCCCCAGCGCATCTGGGGAGTCGAGCCTCAGCCAGCCGGCAATCCCCAGCGCCCAGGTGCCGACTGCTGCCGGAGCTGGCGCGGCGGCGGCAGGCGGGGCGAGCTCGGGGACGCCACCGATCACCACCGCGCCAACACCGATCACCACCGTGACGCCGCCGACCACCACCGCGCCAACACCGACCACCACCGTGACGCCGCCGACCACCACCACCACCACCACCACCACGGTTCCGGGACGGCAAGGAGACGGTGGGACTGGGAGGTGCTTCTTGCTCATCTTCTGTGGCCGCTGAACATGGGGTGGGCTGGGGACTTCGACCGCCAGCGGGCGGGGTGGCGACCGGCCGGGCGACGACCATGACAAGACCGTTGACTGCTCCCACGACTGAAGCCGTGAGATTCTGGGGCTCAGGCCGCCATGGTCTCCGCAGGGACCTTGGGCTTACTGCCGTCGTCGCCCACCGGGGCTGCAACACCAGCGGGTTCAGACCCGCCTACTGGTGTCCCGATGCGGTCCGGATTCAGGTTCCGGGCAGCGTTGCGGTCTCGTCCGAGGACAAGGCCACACGTCCGGCACCGGAAGACCCGGTCCGACAACTCGATCCGGGGATTGGCTTTCTCCCCGCAAGAACTGCACTTCTGGGTGGTGTCCCTGGCTGGGAGTACCACCACTTCCTTCCCGGCCTTTTCGGCCTGCCATTGAAGGCTCCGGCGGAACTGGCCCCAGCCGGCATCGGCAATCGAACGGTTGAGGCCGACTTTGTGTCTCCCCTTCCCCTTCTTCGACAAGTTCTTGATCCGGAGGTCCTCGACGCCGATCCGGTCGTAGGTGGCAACCAGACGACGTGCCTCCTTGTGGTGGAAGTCGGCCCGCTGGGCCGTCACCGTGGCCGCTACTCGCGCTTGGCGCTGCTTCGCCTTCGCCCGGTTCTTCGATCCCTTCTGCTTCCTGGCGGTATTGCGCTGGCTTCTGGCCAGCGTCTTGGCCGCTCGACGGGCAAACCGGGGATTCTCGATGTCGTGCTCGGGGTCCTCGACGGTGGCGAAGGTGGTAAGGCCCACGTCGAGCCCGGTGGACAGGCCCCTGGCAACAGCCGGAGCCTCGGACACCTCGACCCGGACGACGAAGCTGGCCCACCAACGACCGCCCTTGTCCCGGTAGATGGTCACGCTGGTCGGTGTACTCGGCAGCAGCCTCGACCACACCACCCGCAACGGGATCCGGCCAGTGGCCGTGGCCACGCAGAGCCGGTCACCAGTCGAACCGTGCCCGGTACCTCCTACCTTGAAGCCGTTCTTTGTCCACCGAGCGGTGGCATAGCCAGCACGCTTCTTCTTGAAGTTGGGTCGGCCGGCCGGGTTCTGCTTGTCGAAGAACGCCGACACGGACGCGAACAGGTCCCGGAGGACCTGCTGCTCGGGAACGGAGGGCTGGGCGGCCAGCCACTCGAATCGGCTGCGCCAGTCGGTCAGCTCCTTGTCGGCACCGGCCAGGTGGAGCCTGATGCCCTCGTACCGCCAGAGGTCGCTCCACCTCCCCAGAGCCTGGTTCCAGACGAACCGGCAGGAGTCGAAGACGCCCTTCAACGCCTCGGCCTCGGCGGGATTGACCCGCAATCGGTAGCGGTAGCGGGCTTCGTGGGCGGCCATCTATGCCGCCAGTTTCTGGTTCTCGACGTAGCGGCGGACCACCTCGAGCGGTGCGCCACCGACCGTGGACATGAACCACGACGGCGTCCACAACGACGGCAACCGTCGCAGGTGGGGGAACTCTTGGCGAAGCACCCGGGACGACCGTCCCTTCAGCGTCCCGATGAACTTGCTCATCGGGACCGACGGTGGCACTTCGACCAGCAGGTGCACGTGGTCGGGCATGGTCTCCAGCTCGATCACCTCGGCACCGTGCTCCGCACAGACCTCGCCGATGATCTCGACCAATCGGATCTCCACCTGGCCGACCAACACCCGACGACGGTACTTCGGGCACCAGATCAGGTGGTACTTGGCCGAGTACACGGTCTTGTTGGTGGAGCGGTAGGCCATCGGAGGAACTCTTGCAGATGGGTGTATCACGATCGGGCCGGAGGCCCGAGTGGGGCTATCCCTTCCACGGCTGAAGCCGTGGGCTTCTCGCCCCACGCCCCGTTCCGGTGATGGCGCCGCACATGCCCGATCTCGCCGGCCATGCGCCTGCTCGGCCAGCTGGCAGACGGCTCATCATGGCCCGGCACCGCCACGGCTTGGCGACGCTCTTCTTGGTCCTGAGCGTCCTGGGTCTCGGAGCCACCATAGGTGTGGACGGCGCCTCCGAAAGCCGGGGGGCGCTTGCCGCCCCGGGGGGCGTGGAGACGGCCCTCGGCCAGCTGACCGGGCTGGTCGGGGCCTACCTGATGATGCTGATGGTGGTGCTCACTGGTCGCCTGCCGGTGCTGGAACGGGCCCTCGGTCAGGACCGTCTCGTCCGCTGGCACCGCAGGATCGGGGGATGGCCGATCCTGCTCATCGCCTCCCATGCGGTCCTGGTCACCCTGGGCTACGCGAAGATGGACCGGACCGGTCCCATGCACCAGCTCGGGACGCTGCTTCGCAGCTATCCAGACGTCGTGGCGGCCACGGTGGCCTTCGCCCTCCTCGTGATGGTCGGGGTCACGTCCTACCGTCGTGCCCGGCGGCGCATGCGCTACGAAACCTGGTGGTTGCTCCATCTGTACACGTACCTCGCCCTGTGCCTGGCCTTCCCGCACCAGCTGGCCGACGGCCAGTCCTTCGTCGGCCACCCGCTCACCCGGATCTGGTGGTCCGCCATGTGGGCGGCGACCGTCGGCATCGTGCTCGTGTACCGGGTCGGCCTGCCCGTCTGGCGCAGCTTCTACCATCGGCTGCGCGTCGTCGAGGTGAGCGAAGAGGCGCCCGGGGTCTTCTCGATCATCTGCGCAGGGCATCACCTCCAGCGGCTCAACGTGTCCGGCGGCCAGTTCTTCAGCTGGCACTTCATGACACGGGGCCTGTGGTGGCAGGCGCACCCGTACTCACTGTCGGCACTGCCCCGCCCGCCTCATATGCGCGTGACGGTCAAGGACCTCGGGGACCACAGCCGCTCGCTGGCCGACCTGCGCCCGGGCACGTTGGTCGCCATCCAGGGTCCATACGGGGCCTTTACACCAGAGGCCCGCAGCCAGAACAGAGTGCTGCTCATCGCTGCCGGCGTCGGGGTGACACCGATACGCGCCCTGCTCGAGGATCTGCCGCCGGAAGTCGACGTCGCCGTCGTGCTCCGGGCATCGAAGTCAGAGGATCTCATCTTCCGGGACGAGGTCGTCTCGCTCGTCGCCCAGCGGCGCGGGCAGCTGTTCGAACTGATCGGAGACCGATCTGCCGTTCCGACGGATACCGCCGCGCTCGTGTCGCTCGTCCCTGACCTCCGGGGCCGGGACACCTACGTATGCGGGCCGGAAGGCTTCAGCCAACAGATCGTCTCATCGCTGCGAGCCGCTGGGACACCGGCGGAGCGCATCCATCACGAGGGGTTCACATTCTGATGAACTTGAAGCCCTACACCATCGGGGGCACAGCAGCCGGCCTGGCGCTCCTGCTGAGCTACCACACCTCGATGCTCCAGGTGAGCAGCTCCAGTGAGCTCGCCACGCCGGCGGGAGCCACCAGCGCGATCGGCGCGCCGGGTGAGGCCGGTCGGCCGGGGAACGTGGGGACGTCCACACCTCCCGCTGGTGCGCCGCCGAGCCCGGGCAGCAGCGGTTCCTCGACGGGGACCCAGGCAAGCGCAGGCACCCCCGGTGCGCCGGCGCCAGGATCGACCTCCAGCACGGGGGCATCCGGCGGCTCCGCATCAGGCTCCGCGCCAGGATCGACCTCCAGCACGGGGGCATCCGGCGGCTCGCCCGCAGCGCCAGGGGCGCCCATCCCGCCACCGACGACCGTCCCCCCGGTGACGACGACGACCGTCTCGACCCAGACCGTTCAGGGCAAGCTCGTCCAATATACGTACGGCACGCTCCAGCTGCAGGTGACGGCCACCGGCGGACGCATCACGAACATCAACCCAGTCGACACGTCGAGCGACCCGCGGTCGGCACAGATCAACGGCCAGGCGATCCCTACGCTCCAGCAGGAGGCCATGCAGGCCCAGTCCGCCAGCATCCAAGGGGTGTCCGGTGCCACGTACACGAGCAACGCCTACAAGACGTCGCTGCAGTCCGCGCTCGACCAGTTGGGATAGCCCGGGCGGCGGGCGCCCCCTCTGCGCCACCAACCCGACCTCCCCAGGTCGACGAACCCGCCGGTGCCCTGTGGCCAAGCGGCGGCGATCCCACCCGAACACCGGGGAGCATGCACATGGCGCTACTCGGGCACTGGCGGCTCCGGCCGCCGAGGTCAGCCCGATCCGCCAAGCAGGTTCAGCACATCTCCGATGGCGCGCTCCTGGCTGGTGGACTCGAGCAGCGGCAGATGCGACTGAATATCGTAGCGGTTGCGGCGACCGTCCTTGACCTTCACCAGATAGCCAGCCTCGGTCAGGTCGGTGACGATGCTGTACGCCCGACGCTCGGTGATGCCCAACTCGTCGGCAATGTCACGCAGACGCACACCTGGGTCACGGGAGATGCACAACAGGGTCCGACCGTGGTTGGTCAGGAAGCTCCAGTTCGCCATAGCTATAGTGTAGCTGTTGTTGTCTAGTAATTTATTGCTAGTGTCTTATTTCTAAGATAGGGTACAGGCGTACCCCTACGCGCCAGCCACTTGCGTGGGGTTTTTCGAAGGAGCCCACCTTGCTCGCTGGCCTGGTAACCACCATCGCTCTTCTCGTGCCGAGAGGCCGGCGCCTCGTTGAGAAGGTCCGGAGCCGCCGCTCCCCTGGTGACAGCATCAGCAGCTCCTGGCATCCCTCACGCCAGGATCTCGCGTGAGTAGAACAGCGGATCCCGCCGTGCGGGGAGGCCCGGAATTCGACGCCGTGTTCACCCATGCCACGATCGGCATGGCCGTCGTGGACCTGGGCGGCCGCTTCTGCCGGGTCAACAGCGCGCTCTGCCGGATGCTGGCGCGGACCGAGGCCGAGCTGCTCGGTCGTCCCTTCCTCGATGCCACAGGTCTCGACGATCCCACCAGTGGCGTAGACGACCTGCGCCGGCTGGCGGACGGAGAGCTCGTGGTGGCACATCATGAGAACCGCTACCTGGCCCCCGATGGCCAGCAGGGCTGGGTACGGATCCGCACGGCAGCCGTGCACGACACATCGGGCGCGGTGGTGCGCTTCGTGACCCAGATGGAGGACGTCACGGCGCAGCGCCAGGCCGAGCGGCTCCTCTACACCTCAGAAGCCCGCTTCCGAGGCCTGTTCGAGCGGTCCCCGGTCGCCATCGGCCTGGTCGACCTCGGCGGCAGGCTCCGGTCCGTGAACGACGCCTTCGCCGAGTTGGTGGGCATCAACGCTCCGCGTTTGGTCGGGCGCCCGCTTCGCCAGGTGATCGACGGGCTGTCGAAGGCCGATATCCGATATGCGCTGCATCCGAACACGTCCGTCGTCGGCGAGCGGCACTTCACCCATGCCGACGCCTCGCCGGGCCTGGTGCTCGTGGTGGCCTCGCGATTGGCACCCTCGGCTGGCGAGGATCCTGAGGTCGTCATCCAGCTCATCGATCTCACCGCCCAACGGGCCGGAGAAGACTCCCTGCGCCACCACGGGCTGCACGACGCGCTCACCGGACTTCCCAACCGAAGGCTGTTCGCCGAGCGGCTCGCGAAGGAACTGAATGATCCCCGGCAGAGCGGGCGGTGCCTCGCGGTTGTCATGGTCGACCTCAACCATTTCAACCAGGTCAACAACGGGATCGGACATCCGTCGGGGGATCTCGTCCTCATCGAGGTAGGTCAGCGACTTCTGGCGATGTCGCGAGCGAGCGACACGGTGTCGCGCTCGGGAGGAGACGAGTTCGCACTGATTGCTCGAGACGTGGACGACGACACCGCCGCCATGGCCCTCGCTGCCGCTCTGCGTCGACGCCTCTCCGAGCCATACCACGTAGCTGGCAATGTCATCCATGTGGGATCGTCCGTCGGGGTCGCCCTCGCCTCCGGCAACGATCACGACGTCGAGAGCCTGATCCAGAGAGCCGACGTGACGCTGCATCGAGCAAAGCAACTGAGCGGCGGCATCGCCGCCTTCCGCGCCGAGGACGACAGCGCCAGCTTTCAGCGACTCGGTCTCGTCCAGGACCTCCGGCGCGCGATATCCAACGGGGAGATCCAAGCCGTCTACCAGCCCATCGTCGATGCCGGCAACACCCTCACCGGAGTCGAAACACTAGCCCGCTGGCACCACCCAGCCAGGGGTGCGATTCCCCCCGAGGTGTTCATCCCTCTCGCCGAGCAGGAGGCACTGATGGACGACCTCACCCGGCACATGCTCGCCCTGGCCACGACCCAGCACGGCGACTGGGTGACCGGCGGGGTCGACGTCCCGAGCGTTTCGGTGAACGTCTCCGCCAGCTCGCTGCGGGAGGGGACCCTCTGGGGCCTCGTCGACGATACGCTTCGGAGCTCGGACATGCCTCCGGGATGCCTGACACTCGAGATCACCGAGAACATCCTGGCCGACGGATACAACCCCGAGGTGCTCACAGCCCTGGAGCGGCTCCACAGCCTGGGAGTCCTGCTCTCCATCGACGACTTCGGCACCGGGTACTCGTCGATGGCATACCTGAAGCGTCTCCACTTTGACGAGCTGAAGATCGACCGCTCCTTCGTCCTCGACCTCGACACTGACGAGCGCTCCATCCCGATCGTGCGGTCTCTCATCGAGCTCACCCATACCCTTGGCCTGACCGTGGTGGCCGAAGGGGTCGAGACCGCCAAAACCAAGACGGTCCTGCGGGACCTCGGGTGTGACCGGTTCCAGGGATACGGCATCTGCCACCCGCTGCCGGCAAGCGCCATGGCCGCCTATGCCGTGGCCCAGTCAGCCAAGTCCGGTGGCGTCGTCCGAGGGTCCCCGCCCGGCGCCGCCCGGCGCCGCCTGATCATCCTCGTCGTCGACAACGGCGAGGCAGCCCGCCAAGAGCTTTGCACCAGCCTCGAGCGCCGCGGACACGAGGTGCACGAAGCGCAGAGCGGCAAATCTACCCTCATGCTCCAGGCCCGGCACCACCCGGACGTCATCGTGTTGGACCGCCTCATGCCAGACGGCGTCAACGGCGTCGACACGGTACCCCTGCTCCGCCGCGCCGGGCACACCGGACCTATCGTCCTGTTCTCCCAGAACCTTTCCGAAACCCCGCAGACCGTGACCTTACCCCTCGATGTCTGGCCTGTCTCCCAATTCGACAGCGGAATCCTGCTCGAGATCATCGACGCCTATGCAACGTAGGCGCAGCTGCCGCAGTCGTGAGACCGTCACACCAGGAAACATGCAGCCCCTCCCAGCGGGAACTGCCAGCCGACCGGGAAGTCGGGTGCCCTATGTGGGACGCTGCTGGGTGCCGACTTTCAGGTCGCGGAAGGGCACGTCCCGATCGACCTGCGGCTCCCTCGGGAGCCCGAGGACGCGCTCACCGATGATGTTGTGCTGGACCTCGTTGGTACCGCCAGCGATCGAGATCGCATGGGCTGACAGCGCCAGCATCTGCACTGACGCGCCGAGAGGCGCGTCGTCACCGGCGAGCATCCCGTGCGCGCCGAGGATCCCCATCGCCACGTCGCGCGCCGCATGCATGTTGTTGGCAGCTACCAGCTTGCCGGTCGAGCCCTCTGGCCCGGGACGGCCGCCGGATCGCACAACGGCCTGCGCTCGCTGGATGTTGAGACGAGCCGTCTCGTACATCGCATGGATGCGTGCAACTCCCTGCCGTACGAGGGGGTCGTCGCGCCGGCCCATCTCCGTAGCTGCGGAACGGGCCAGGACGGCGCCATTGCCGAAGAACGAAGCCATAGACATCTCCGGGTCAGCAACCTCACCGGCGAGGACCTCGACACACCGGCGATCGAGGAAACCCGCCTTCTCGCCCGGCGCGGCAGCTGCCCTCAGGCCCCCGCCGCCTATACCCGAACGCTCGTACGCCAGCGTGGTGATCGCCACCGTCCACCCGCCCCCGACCTCGCCCACCACGTTCGCATGGGCCACACGCGCGTCGGTGAAGAACACCTCGTTGAACGTGGCCCCGCCGTTCATCTGCTTCAGGGGACGGATCTCGATGCCCGGCTGCTCGATGTCGATGATGAAGTAGGTGATGCCGCGGTGCTTCGGCATGTCGACATCCGTGCGAGCAAGGAGCATCCCGCGGTCGGCCTGGCGAGCGCCTGACGTCCAGACCTTCTGACCGTTCACCACCCATTCGTCGCCGTCGCGCACCGCCCGGGTCTGCAGGCTGGCCAGGTCCGAGCCAGCTCCCGGCTCGCTGAAGAGCTGGCACCACGCTTCGGCTCCGGTCGCCAATCCGTGCAACCACCGGCGCTTCTGGTCCTCGGTGGCGTGGGCGACGAGGGTTGGTGCCCCCAGACCTTGGCCGAGCCCGCCCGGCGGGTCGAGCGCACCCGCTCTGGCGAGCTCCCGGCGCACGACACCCGCGACCTCCCCAGACACCCCCTTGCCGTACCACTCGGTCGGCCAGGTCGGAAATCCCCAACCCGACTCCCCCAGACGCCGCCACCATTCGCGGACCGTCGCGTCCGGATCCCAATTCGCACGGATCCAGCTTCGGACCTCGCCGGCAACGTGCTCCTCACCGACCTGTGTCGTCATCCGGGTCACCTCTCTTCGCGCGCCGGGACACGATCTCGGCCCTTGCCTGCGACGACCGGCTTGTCAGTCAAACGCTCGACTGAGGGTAGTCCCACCTTCTCCTCGTAGCGAACGCTCCTCACAGCGACCGCCGGGCAGACGAGCACTCGCTCGGCTCACCGGTTCCGCTCGTCGATCCGGGTGGCCCGGTCCAGTGTTACCTGGAAGACGCGCGCGGTGGCGGCATCGATCATCAGGCCGCCGAAGCTCGCCGCTCCGGTGCCACCGCTCTCGGCCTCGCGCACCGCATCGATGGCCCGGCGGGCCCGGCTGATCTCGTCGGGCGTGGGTGAGAACACCGCATTCGCCAGCGCGATCTGATCGGGATGGATCGCCCATTTGCCCACGCAGCCGAGCGTCGCCGCCCACGACGCTTCCCGCCGGTACCCCTCGGGGTCGCGGAAGTTGGCGTACGGACCATCGACGGCATCGAGGCCGTTGGCGCGGGCGGCCACGATCATCCGGTTACGGGCGTAGTGCCACAGGTCGCCGGGGTACCGTTCCACCGTCTCACCGATGTGGCCGGTGCGGATGCCTTGGCTCGCGGAGAGATCGCCGACGCCGAGGATGAGCGCTTCGAGCCGCGCGGAACACGCCGCGATCTCCTCGACCCGGGCCAGGGCCTCTGTCTCCTCGATGAGCACCTCGATGCCGATACGACGACCGAGACCGAGCTGTGCTTCGAGCTGTTCGAGCATCGTCTCGACGAACCACACGTCGCGTGGCGCCTTGACCTTCGGCACGATCACCAGGTCGATCACCGAACCTGCCGCGCCGACCACATCGATCAGGTCGCCGTGAGCCCAACGGGTGCCCACGCCGTTGATGCGCACCGCTGTCGACTTGCCGCCCCAGTCGTGCGTTGTCAAGGCCGTCGCTACCAGCGCTCGCGCCGCTTCCTTCTGGCTCGGCGCGACAGAGTCCTCCAGGTCGAGGAACACGAGATCCGCGTCGCTGGCAGCGGCTTTGGCCATCATCTTCTCGCTGGTGCCGGGAGTGCTCAGCTCCGAGCGGCGCAGCCGTGTGCCGCTCACCACTCCTCCCCGGGTGCGCCGTCGGACGCGGCCTCCACTGCCAACCCGACCTCGGCCAGCACCTCGGCGGTGTGCTCTCCGAGGCGAGGCGGGCGTCGGTGGATGCCGGCAGGCGTGGCAGTGAGCGTGATCGGGGGGCCGGGCAGCACGACCGGCCGGCTCCCATCGGGTTGCGGTACCTCGACCAACATCCCACGCGCACGGACATGGGCGTCGGCGAACAGATCGGCAGCGCTCTGCACCGGGCCGACCGGCACTCGGCCGCCCAGGATGTCGACGATCTCCGCGCTCGTGCGCGACGTCGCCCACACCGAGATCGCTTCGCGCACGAGCGGGGCGTTGGCCACCCGCTCCCGGTTGGTACGGGTGCGGTCGTCATCGATCAGGTCACGACGGCCGATGGCCTCGCACAGGACCGCCCAGTGCTTCTCGGTTGGCGCAGCGATCGCGCAGGAGCCGTCGGCTGTCGGGAAAAGATCGAACGGAGACAGCGCCGGGTGCCCGTTGCCCGTCGGCCGAGTCACCTGGCCGGTGTACGAGTACCTGTAGACCACCGCCTCGCACAGGGCAAGGATGCCGTCGTACATGGCGACGTCGAGAAACTGACCCTCGCCGTAGCGTGCCTGGTGGAGCAAAGCGGCGGCGATGCCGTACGCGGTGAGGGTGGCCGGGTAGAGATCGCCGATGCTCGGACCGCACCGCAGCGTCTCGCCCTGGGCGGTGCCGGTGATCGCCACCGCGCCTCCCATCGCCTGGGCCACGACGTCGTACGCGGGCCAGTCCTGGTACGGGCTGGTACCGGTGCGGGGATCGCCAAACCCGCGGATAGCCGCGTACACGAGACGGGGGTTGCGTGCCCGCATCGCCTCGTAGCCCACCCCCAGGCCGTCCATCACCCCAACCTTGGAGTTCTCCACGAAGACGTTGGCATGCTCGGACAGCGCGAGCATCGCATCGCGCCCGAAGGGCGTCTTCAGGTCGAGCACCACGCTGCGCTTGTTCCGGTTGATGCTGGCGAAATAGCCACCGTAGGCGTGCTCGGTGTCCTCGTGGGTGAACGGGCCGCCAAAGCGCGTCATGTCACCCGCAGGCGGCTCGACCTTCACGACGTCGGCGCCGAGGTCGGCGAGGAGCATCGTGCAGAACGGGCCGGCGAGCGCCTGAGTGGCGTCGATGACACGCACCCCACGCAACGGACCGGTGGGTCCCGGCGCCAGCGGGGCCGAGGTCACCGCGTCGCCCAGTAGCTGCGCCGCTTCACGAGCACCGTCCGCTCGGCCTCGAAGACGACCGCACCGTGCTGATTGGCGTCCCAATGCCGGAACCGCACGATCCCGGCGTCATCGCGCTCGGCAGGCTCGGTCGCTACCACCTCGGTGTAGGCGTACAGGGTGTCGCCGTGATGGACCGGGGCGGTGAATCTCACGTCGTCCAAGCCGACCTCGGCGAGTGCCTGCTCGGCGGTGTCCTGGGTGGCAAGCCCGACGATGATCGACCCAGTGACCAGGCCGAACACCATGCGGCCGTCACCCATCGGCGACCCGGCCATGAGGTGCTCGTTGAAGTGGGCCTGCGCGGTGTTCATCACCAGCTTGGTCAGCAGTTGGCCTTCGACCTCGCCCACCGTCGTGCCTCGCTCGTGGCGCCAACGGTCCCCCGGGACGAAGTCCTCGAACCAGTTGCCCGTGCTGGTCGGTGCCATCAGCTCGTGCGCCCGAGCATCCGGTCGGAGATCGTCCGCCTCTGGATCTCCGACGTCCCTTCGAAGATCGTGGTGAGGCGGGCGTCTCGCCAGTAGCGCTCGACCGACCGCTCGGTCGTGTACCCGTTGCCGCCGTGAATCTGCATGGCGTCACCGGTGACTCGCACTGCCATCTCGGTGGCGAACAGCTTCGCCATCGCCGCTTCCCTCTCCACGTTGTGCCCATCGTCCATCGCCTGCGCTACCTGCCAGGTCAGCGCCCGTGCCGCCTCGATCTCCGCAGCCATGTCGGCGATCTTGAACCTGATCGCCTGGAAGCTGGCAAGGGGTTATTCATCTGACCGGACCTACCCAGGTCAGACTGCTCTCCATGGTCGATCGGCTCGCGGGCGGTCGAGGGAG
>JAJYAB010000258.1 GCA_021779775.1 Actinomycetes bacterium | reverse complement strand
GCAGATCAGGTTGTACAGCACCGTGGCACCCGGATGCTTGTCGAGCATCGCCCGGGCCACGAGCGCGGTGGTCGACGAGCCCGATACCGGCTCGGCCCGCTCGTCCACCAAGAACACCCGGTCGGCATCGCCGTCGAACGCCAGGCCGATGTCCGCACCATGGTGCAGCACCGCCCGCTTCAAGTCGGCCAGGTTCTCCGGCTGGATCGGGTCGGCCGGGTGGTTCGGGAAGGTGCCGTCGAGCTCGGGATACAGGATCTTCACGTCGAAGGGCAGACCGGCGAGCACCGCCGGCACGACCAGCCCACCCATCCCATTGGCCGTGTCGGCGACCACCTTCAGCGGTCGGAGCGCCCCCAGGTCGACGAACGAGCGCACATGCTCGGCGTAGGCGTCGAGGAGGTCCTGGTGCTCGAGCCCGCCCACCAGATCCCCCCCGCCGGAGCCGTCCGCGAGGGCCGCCTCGGCATCCTGGCGGACGCGATCGAGGCCGGTGTCCTGGCCCACCGGTCGGGCGCCGGGCAGGCAGAACTTCATGCCGTTGTAGGCCGCAGGGTTGTGCGAGGCGGTGAACATGACCCCGGGTGCGTCGAGCAGTCCAGAAGCGAAGTACAAGAGGTCGGTCGATGCCAGGCCCACGTCGACCACCGTGGCGCCTGCCGCCCGGGCCCCGGCGATAAACGATCCGGACAGCTCCACCCCCGACGGGCGCATGTCCCGCGCCACGAGCAACCGGTCGGCGGCTGCGAACCGGGCGAACGCCCAACCGATGGCGCGGCTGGTCCGGGCGTCGAGCTGGTCGGGCACCGTGCCTCGGACATCGTAGGCCTTGAACACGATGTCGAGGGCGCCCATGGCCAACCGAGCCTACCTGGCGAGCGGCAGCTGCCGTCGCCGGGCCAGCAGCACAAGCGCCACCACCCCCACCACGGTGAGCGCCAACCCGGCATTGCCGGGACCAGTCGACCCGTAGGTCAACGTCACGTGGTGCTGGGTGGGCACGACGACCATCAGGTTGGGGAAGGCTCGCCAGGGGCCTTGCGCGCCGGCAGCGTGCCACGCAGGGAAGTACGACACCTTCACCACCACGGGCACCCCCGTCCGGTCCACGTCGAAGCTGACGCGATCCGCCGACTCGACGATGTCGCTGACCCGGGCCGGAGGCTCCGGCACGGGCCGGCCGGTGGCACGGTCGGCCGTCTTCGTCCACGCCGGCGGGCCGCCGTCCACCAGCTCGGTGGCCCATGCGGACGGATCGTCGTACCACCGCAGCGCGGGCCCCAGCCACGAGGGCTGCGACGCTCCGACACCGGTCAGCACCTCGGGCCGGTCGTGAAGCGCCGTAACCAGAGAGGCACCGTGGACGAGGTAGAGCTTCCATGTGGTGGTCACCACCTGCCCCTGGTACGGCGACCGCCATGGGCCCGTCGACCCGATCAGGGTCAGCTCGGGGTCGGCGGCAGCCTGGGCTTCTACCTGAGGTGACGACGCCAGCAGGTACCTGACCCCCATCAGCCGGAGGTGGTCGACGCCGAGAGGGACGTCGACCTGGCCGTAGGGGAGCCCGACCATGGCGTCCGACGGGGCCGCCGACAGCTCGGACTGGTCGACGAAGTGGAACGGCGTGCTCCCGGCGGACTCGAAGAAGAGCCCCTCTTGCGTGTCGACGCAGCCGTTGGTCAGCATCGGCAGCAGCATGAGCGCCATCGGCGTGCCGAACCGGTCGAGGTTGCTGCTGTACTCCCACATGGTGCGTCCGCACCCATAACGCTTGGCACCGGCCCAGGCCAGCGCCGTCACCGCCCGGTACTCGGGATATGCCGGCTTCGCCTGGTACCCCGAGTAGTTCCACCGGACCCATGACGGCACCGAGCTCGGGGCCACGCCTACGTCGGCTGCCAACCGACCATTGAGCGGCACGTAGACCACAGCCAGTGCCAGCACGAGGGCTGCGACGGGAACGGCGACCGCCCCCGGGGCCCACGCCCGGACCCGGGGCCGGCGCCCGCTCCCCTGCCTTGCCTGCCTTGCCTGCCTTGCCTGCCGCGACAGGCGCGCCGTCACGACACCCAGCTCGGCGACCGCCGATCCGGCCAGCAGGTAGATCGACAGCCACCACAGCGGCACGAACCGGGTGTTGTACAGCTTGCCCTGAGGATCGACGACAGCCGCCACATAGGCGCCAGCACCGAGGATGGCGAGGCATGCCACGACGCGATCCCTGCGCACCGCGGCCACCACCGCCCCACCGGCAGCCAGCCAAAGCGCCCACCGGTCTCCGGAGAACCAGCTGGCCAGCCCGGTGCCGGAGCCGGGCGCGAACAGCTTCACCCACGTGTGGACGTTGACCCATCCCATATTGGTGGTCCACGCCTGCTGCAGGGCGAACGGGACCGCCCACCACGCCACGAGGAGGCCCCCCACGGCGAGCGAGGAGACGGTCCACCACACCCGCCGGCGCGTGGGCCCGACAAGCAGGAGGAGCACCACCGCACCGAAGCCGGCGAACAGCGCCGCCACGAGGTGGCACAGGATGCAGACGGCGAGCAGGAGGGCCGCCCAACCACGGAAGCGGCCGGTCCGCAGCCCGCGGGCCACCACACCGAGGAAGACCAGGGCGACCGACAGGCCGAGCGAGTACGCGTACTCCCCGGCCATGGTGGAGTAGATGTTGCCGCCGTAGATGGTGAACGACTGGTCGAACAGGAACAGAAGGGTGAACGTCGCCAGCACGGCCGGTCGTGGACGCTCCAGGCCGGCGAGCCTTCCGAACGCCCATGCAGCCACCGGCAGGCTCAACGACCCGGCGGCAGTGGCCAGCTTGAACGCCACGTCGAAGGGCATCACCAGGCTGAGGAGCGCAGCCAGGGCGTCGGGAAGCGGGAAGTAGAAGGTGTAGAGGGGGAACCCGTCGTACCACTGTGGATCCCACCCGGTGAGATGGCCGTGGGCCAGCAGGTGCGACCGGAGGAACGCTGCGGCAGCGACGTGGGCCCCGGTGTCGCCCCCTGTCGTCGTCGTCCGCGCCAGCAGCAGGCGCGGGTCGAGCTCGACGAAGACGAACGCCACCACTGCGCCGACGACGAGGAGGGTCACCAGGGTGGGAGCGGTCGGGCGGCGCATGTCCTGCTCATGCTGCCCGACCACCGGCCGGATGGGGCACCACCCCAACCCTGGCGACGAACCAGCGAAGCTCAGGAAAGGCCGCTCAGGACCTCGTTCACGTCAGGCATTTGCGCTCTTCGGTGTTCCATCGAATCAGTCGCCAGACGCAGCGATCGGTCCTTCGAGGTGAAGAAATTTATCCAGCTGACCTGCGAAGTGTTCGCTGTTGCGACGAATCCATTCGAGCAGCATTGCCGCGTGCTCCATTTCGTCGCGCATGTTGTGAATCAATATCGCTCAAAGGGCCGGGTCGTCGCAATCATCGGCGCGCTGGCGGTACCAGTCGATCGCCTCCAGCTCCTCCATAAGAGAGGTAATCGCTTGGTGTGATGCCACGGTTCCGTCACTCAGGCGCTCGCGCGGGGCATGCAGGTCTTCGTGGGCCACGGTGGTCTCCTTTGCAGGGTGGATCGTCATATCGATGACCGTTGCCAATCATCACACTTGCGGCCAGTCGGGGCCGAACACGCCAAGAAGCTGCGCAGAGGCTGTGCTGATCGGGAGGGCTCGCGGAGACCCCGCCTCAGGACCGGTGGCCGACGAGTGCCAGCACCGCCACCAGGTTAAATGCGGCGGGCGCCACCATGCCGGGCCCGATCCGCCTGAGGCGCAGCGCCATGGCTGCCAGCACCATGCCGAAGGCCGCCAGGCCCGGGAACTGGAGCAGCTGCAGGTGGGCGGCACCGAACAGGAGGCCGGTGG
>JAJYAB010000257.1 GCA_021779775.1 Actinomycetes bacterium | reverse complement strand
TTGGTCCAGGCAGCTCTGAGACTGTCGCGGAAGCTCGCCCAGTGCGGACGCTCTGACCGAATCGGTCAAGCGGCGGAGGGGAAGGCGGGTGTGGCCCAGCCCGCTGGCCACCACCATGACCGCCGTATGAGGAACGTCAGGTCATCTGTGACGACAACCGACTTCCGCGATTGTCGGAGCGTTGGATCGCCGTGTCGTCCGCTCCAAGATAGGAGCTGATCACCAGCGGGTCGGCGAGCACGTCGGCCGGGTCGCCCTCCGCGATAACATGGCCCAGGTCCATGCAGACGAGGCGATCGGAGATCGACGACAGCATGGGCACGTCGTGCTCGATGATGACGAACGTGGTGCCGGTGTCCTCGTGGAGGCGGAGCACCAAGCGGGCCATGGCCTCGCTCTCACGTTGCGCGACACCCGAGGTCGGCTCGTCGAGCAGGAGCAGGGAGGGACGGTGGGCCATGGCACACGCGATCTCCACGATCCTCCTCGTCCCTGTCGAAAGCTCCGACACGAAGGCGTCACGGTAGCGCTCGAGGCCCATCTGCTTGGTGAGAGCTTCGACCTGGCGGCGCAGATGGTACTCCGACTCGTTGGTCGAGCCGATCTTCAGCATGCAGGCGATCGGCTCGCGAACCTCGATGTGGCGCTCGAAGGCCACGGCGACGTTCTCGGAGACCGTCAACGACGGGAAGAGCCGGGCGTCCTGGAAGATCCGGCCCATCCCATGCTCCGCCCGCTCGGCGGCAGGGAGCGCCGTGATGTCGCGGCCCCACAGCAGGACACGTCCGCTGTCTGCCGCCAGGAAGCCCGAGCACACGTCGAACAGGGTGGTCTTCCCCGCGCCGTTGGAGCCGATGATCCCGAGGATCTCCCCCGGCTTCACAGAGAAGCTCACCCGGTCGAGCGCTGCTACGCCGCCGTAGCGGACACCGATGTCGCGCAGCTCCATCGCCGGCTGGCCGGCCACGTCGGAGACGTCCCGACGAGGGCGTGCCGCCGCCATCTCGTCGCCCGAGCCGTCTGTCCCTGCCATCTGCTCGCCGGATGCTGACCCCGTCAGGAACACGGCGCGTGCCAGGTCCGGCCGCGAAGCCAGCTCGGCAGCGCTTCCCCGGAAGCGCACCTGCCCACGCTCCATGAAGACCGACTCCGAGGCCAGCGCGGTAGCGATGTTCACCGACTGCTCGACGAGGACGATGGTGATGCCCCGAGCGTTCAGACCCCGGACCACCTCGAGCAGGGTGGCCACCACCGAGGGGGCCAAGCCGAGCGAGAGCTCGTCGATCATGAGGATTCGTGGCTTGCACAGCAGTGCCCGGGCGAGGCAGAGCATCTGCTGCTCGCCACCCGACAATGCGGAGGCCTTCACGTTGGCACGGGCGCGGAGCACCGGGAACAGCGCCAAGGCATCATCGGTGGCTGTCCGCACGTACCGCCGGTCCTTGCGGTAGAGCCAGGCGGCCATGCGTAGGTTCTCCGCCACCGTGAGCGAGGCGAAGACGCCGCGACCCCCGAGCACGGTGACGAGGCCGGCACGCACCCGGTCGCCGGGGTCGAGCGACGTGATGTCCCGGCCGAAGAGCGTCACCCGCCCGGCACGTGCCGGCATCAGCCCGGACATGACCCGCAGCAGTGTCGACTTACCGGCGCCGTTGGTGCCGAGCAGCGCCACGACACTGCCATCTGGGACTGACACGTCCACACCGAAGAGGACCTTGACCTGGCCGTACTGGGCGTCCACGCCGTGGACCGCCAGGACGGAGCCGTCCAGCTGCACAGCGGCGGGCTCCATCGGCCGTACGATCTGGGGCAGCTGCTCGGTCGGGGTGGCGACGCTATCTCCCGGCTGGCCGCCGGTGTCCTGAGCACCCGCTGTGCCTTCGGCATCCCACTCGACCCGCTGACCGGACAATGTGGGCACCGCGATGCCGTGACGCTCGGCTACGGCCAGCAGCAGGCGATCGCGAATGCGATAGATAACGGCACCGATACCACCGGGCAGGACCAGCAGGAACACGAGCATGCCGACACCGGTGGCGAGAAGCTGCGCCGCTCCGGTCAAGAAGAATTGGGCCCATTCGACGTAGATGGCGCCGAGAATGGCACCGGGCAGGGAGCCCAAGCCGCCGATGACGACCATAGTGAAGACGGTGAACCCTTCCTCGGGGTTGAAACCGGAGAACGGGAGGCCTTGGAGCAGCATGACGTACAGTCCACCTGCCGCGCCGGCGATCACGCCGGACAACGCGAAGGCGGTGATCTTCGTCCGCAGCGGGCTCACCCCGAAGGAGGCTGCTCCACGCTCGTTGTCGCGGACGGCGATCGTGGCGCGGCCGATCCTGGTGGCCCGGTAGTTGTGGGCCAGCCAGAGCGCCCCCAAGAGGAAGATCAAGCAGAACAGGTAGAACGTTCGGGGCGACTGCAGATCGATGTGACCGAAGAGCCGCGGCCTGGTGAGGCTGGCGGGCGCCAGCACGGGAAAGTACAACGCCGACAGGAAGTAGGTGGACACCGGTACGGCGAACGCCAAGGTGACCACCGCCAGGTACAGCCCCGACAGGCGCAGCGCCGGGATGCCGATCAACACGGCGAGTGTCCCGGCAACAGCCATGGAAGCGAGCAGGGCCAAGAAGACGTCGGCGTGGGCGTGGACGAGCAGGCTGGCTGTCGTGCTTCCCCCCGCGGCGGCAAAGGCGAACTGCCCCAGGCTGACCTGGCCGGCCCACCCGGTGAGGACGACGAGGGACACCGCCACGATGCCGTAGACCGCCATGAGGGTATAGGCCACGAGGTGCCCACCCGACGCCGTGAGCGGGATGATCAGGGCGATCGCTGCAACGCAGACGACCACGGCGCCACGTCCGAAGCGGACGGCCGGCAGCCGGCGCAGCGCCGGGGGGATGGGCCGGACCTCCTCGAAGGCGACGAAGCCCCCCGTCCCGCCGTCGTCCACCCGGGACTTGCGGCGCCGGCGTACCAGCAGGGCCAGCATGACGATGCCGAACAGCGCGACGTCGGCCGATGACGACGAGGGGAACGACCAGAAGATGGCCTGCTGGAGCACGCCGATGCCCAGCGAGGCGGCGACGGTGATCGGCAGGCTCTCTAGGCCGCCGACCACTGCAGCGGCCACCGGGGCGAGCAGCGCCACCGGACCGGAGACGACCCCCAGGTTCGCGCCGAGGACAGGAGCCGAGAGCATGGCAGCCACCCCGGACAGCCCTCCTGCCACCATCCAGGTGATGCGGGACAGGCGGCGGACAGGGATGCCGAGCAGCTGCGCCTGCTCGCCGGAGTCCGCCGCCGCACGGATGGCCGTGCCCGAGTCGGTGCGCATCAGGAACCACCACAGCAGAGCCAGCGCGATCGGCACCGCGATGATGGCCATGACGTCGTTGCCGTTGAACAAGATGGGACCGACCTGAAAACGAATGTTGAACGGCGTGGTGAACGTGGTGAACGGCTTCAGCTTCGTAAAGAGCGTCGGGAGGACCACTTCGCCTGCCCCGAACAGCTGGGCTACCCCGATGGTGGCCACGGTCACGATCAGCCGGGGCGCGTTGAACAGCCGGCGCACCACCGTGGCGTCGACGAGCGCGCCAGACGCGACAGAGACCGCCAGCCCGATGGGCAGGGCAGCGAAATAGGGAAGCCCCTTGCCCGCTACCAAGACGACCGCCACCCCCGCTGCCAGGCCGCCGATGTCCGCCTGGGCGAAGTTGAGCACGCGGGCAGCCCGGTAGATCAGGACGATCCCCATGGCGGTGAGCGAGCTCAGACCACCAATGACCAGGCCGAGCAGGACAATACCAAAAGGCAAGCCCTTCGGGAATGCCGCGCTGGCAATGAAGAACACGATGATGACGCCGAGCAGCG
>JAJYAB010000256.1 GCA_021779775.1 Actinomycetes bacterium | reverse complement strand
CCAGGGTGCTGAGATGACCAGGGTGCTGAGATGACCAGGGTGCTGAGATGACCAGGGTGCTGAGATGACCAGGGTGCTGTCGCGTCGGATGGTGGCGGCCGGGCTGTTCGGCATCGTGGTGCTGGGCGGTGCGGTGACGGACCGGCTGGTGGGGCGGGGCCCAGGGGCTGCGCTGCTCTCGTCCGATCGGTCGGCGATCGGCCCCACCGCAGCGGAGTCGACCTCGTGGTTCTGCCCATCGGGTACCGGCACCGGTGGACCCGCCCCTTCCACTCTGCTGCTCACCAACCCGACGAACCGGCCGGTCACGGGAACCGTGACCGCCGTCCCCGAGGGTGGAGCACCGCGCCAGGTGCCGATCAGCGTACCGTCCGGAGGGCAGGCGTCGGTGGTGCCCGCCCAGCTGGCGTCGGGTCCCGAGGTAGCTGCCACCGTCGCCCTGGCGGGGGGTGGGGTGGCGGTCACCGAGTCGGTGGCCGGACCTACCGGGTGGGCCGATGGAGCCTGCGCCTCGAGGTCGGCCGGTCGGTGGCTGTTCCCCGACGCCTCGACGGCTTCCGGAGACACCGCCACCCTGGCGCTGTACAACCCGGGCTCGACCAGCGCCGTGGTCGACGTCACCCTGGCAACGTCGGGTTCCGGCCTGGTCGCCCCGCCTGACTACCAAGAGATCACGGTGGCACCGCTGTCGCTGGTGACGGAGAACTTGGGCGACCACGTACCTGACGACCCGGCGGTGGCTGCGGTGGTGTCGACGTTGTCGGGGACGGTCGTCGCCGGGGAGCTGCAGAGCTTCGGCTCACCGGCCCATGGGGGCCTGGCCCTCCAGCTCGGGCAGCCGGCAGGCGACTCGTGGTCGTTCGCCCAGTCCACGCAGAACGACGGAAGCTCCAACGTCTACACGGTGTTCGACCCAGGCCTGCAGCCGGCGCGGGTAACCGTGACCCTCGGCCTGCAGCGCGGCTTCGCCGAGCCGTACGTCCTGGAGGTGCCTGCCGGTGGGAAGGCGACGTTTTCGACGGCAGGCCAGACCCGAGTGCCGGTCGGTGCAGCGTTCGCTGCTCGCTTCACGTCGGCCGAGGGGATACCTGTGGTGGTGTCCCGACGGGTGACGGCACCGGCAGCGGCTCCCGCACCCCAGGTCGGGGAGGCTGTCGGGCAGCCGGGCGGCGCCCGTCGGTGGCTGATTCCCTCCGTTCCTCCGCCGGGTACCTCGCCGTGGAGCCTGGCCGTCAGCGACGTAGCGGGCTGGCCGGTGTCGGTTACGGTGAGCACGGTGGCGGCCGGTCACCCGACCCCGGTGGAGGGCCTCATCTCGATCAGGGTCGTCCCCGGCACTCCTGCGATGATCGGCCCCACGCCGCCCCCGCCGGCCGCCGCCCTGCTGGTCACCGCCACGGGTCCGATCACCGTCGAGCTCGACGCCGTGCCGGTCGGCACCCCTGGTGTGGTGGTGGTGCCGGCACTGCCCCTGCACTGATCCCCTTCGACCGGGCCAACTTTACCGGGCACGAGTGGCCTCCGGGCACGAGTGGCCGCAGATCAGGCGGTGGGGGCGGTGCCCGGCGGTTGTCCGGCGGAGCCGGCGTCGGACGCAGCGCCGTCGCCGTATCGGGCTCCGGCAGCGCTGCCGTTCGTCGCCACGAAGGACTCCACCTCACTGGCACCCCCGGCATGGACCGGTTGCCCATAGGCAGCGTCGACGAGCTGGCCGATCTCCGCACCGGCGAGCGTCTCGCGCTCGAGCAGTGCCCGCGCACGGCGTCGAGCCCACCGCGGTGCCGGCTGAGCAGCTCGAGGGCGCGCTCTTCGGACTGGCGCAGAATCTTCGAGACCTCGGCGTCGACGACCCGGGCGGTGTCCTCCGAGTAGTCGCGCGAGTGCATGAGATCCTCACCCAGGAAGACCATGCCCTGCGATCCCCACGCCATCGGGCCGAGCTCGGTGCTCATGCCCCATTCGCGCACCATCTTCCGGGCGAGCTCCGTGTTGCCCACGAGATCGTTGCTGGCCCCGGTGGAGAGGTCTCCGTAGACGAGCAGCTCGGCGGCTCGCCCCCCCATGCGCACGGCCAGGGAGTCCTCGATGACTTCGCGTGGATAGATGTGCCGCTCTTCGAGCGGCAGCTGCTGCGTGACGCCCAAGGCCATCCCCGTGGGCAGGATCGTCACCTTGTGGACGGGGTCGGCGTGCTCGAGCGCGTAGGCCAGCACGGCGTGCCCGCCCTCGTGGAAGGCGACGCGCTCCTTCTCCTTCTCCGACAGCGCGAGGCTCTCGCGTCGTTGGCCCATGAGCACCCGGTCGCGGGCCGCCTCGAAGTCCTGCATCTCCACCTGCTGCCCCCCGCGCCGCACGGCGTGCAGGGCCGCCTCGTTCACCAAATTCGCCAGGTCGGCCCCGCTCATCCCCGGTGTGCCTCGCGACACCAGTTCGAGATCGACGTCCGGGCCGATCCGCTTGTCCTTGCAGTGCACCCGGAGGATGGGGAGCCGCTCCTCGAGGTCGGGAAGGGGCACGACGATCTGGCGATCGAAGCGGCCGGGCCGCAGCAACGCCGGGTCGAGGATGTCCGGGCGGTTGGTCGCCGCGATGATGACGACGCCTTCCGTAGGATCGAACCCGTCCATCTCCGAGAGCATCTGGTTCAGCGTCTGCTCGCGCTCGTCGTGGCCGCCGCCGAGCCCGGCGCCGCGCTTGCGGCCAATCGAGTCGATCTCGTCGACGAAGATGATGGCTGGTGCCTGCTTACGAGCTGTCTGGAAGAGGTCGCGCACCCGGCTGGCTCCGACGCCCACGAACATCTCCATGAAGTCCGATCCGCTGACCGAGAGGAAGGGGACGCCGGCCTCCCCGGCCACGGCCCGGGCCAGCAGGGTCTTCCCAGTCCCTGGTGGGCCGACCAGCAACATGCCCTTCGGGATCTTCGCTCCCACCTCGCGGAAGCGGTTGGGGAACTTCAGGAAGTCGACGACCTCGCTGATCTCCACCTTCACTCCGCCATACCCGGCCACGTCGGCGAACGTCGTGCGGGGACGCTCGGTGGTGTAGAGCTTGGCCCGGGAGCGCCCGATCGACATGATGCCGCTCATCTGTCCCTGGGCGCGGCGCGACACGAAGAAGAAGAAGACGAGGATGCCGACGATCATCAGCAACGGGAGCAGATACTGGCTCCACGCGCTCGGGACCGGAGTCTGGTAATGCACGTTCCCGGCGCCGATCTTCGCCAGCTGGGTCTGTTCCACGTCGCCCACGGTGGCTGGCCCTGGCACGGAGTAGGACTCGCCGTCCCTCAGCTTGCCGGAGATGATGCCGGTCGAGTTGTCGACGGTGGCATTGGCTACCTTGTGCTGGTCGACGTACTGCGTGATGAACGTCTGGTACGCCGCGATCTTCTTCGTCGGGGTGTTGTTCAAGAAGATCGCCGGTACGATGAGCACCGCGACGACGGCGACGAGCAGCAGGCCGAGGAGCAGTCGCCAGCTCTGGTCCGGCTGCTGGCCGCCCGCCCCGCGCGGCGATAAGCCGCCGGGTCCGGCAGATCTCCGGCCGGGCCGACGGTCGGGCAGGGGTGATCCCATTTCCCCATGGTACGCGCCGGGGAACCCTGCCATGCAGCATGCGCCGCCGCGCCACGCTGCCGCCCGGTCGCGGCGCCGTGTCGGCCGGGCCGGTCGGTAGCCTGGCCCGGTGACCTCGGGCGAACGTGCCGCCGGCGACGACCGAGCACCGCCCGTCGCCGGCGGGATCGAGGGGTGGGCCACCATGCCCGTCGCGAGCCGGCCGCCCCCTCCCCCCGGGCCGCCCCCTCCCCCCGGGGCGCCGCCGCCCGGCGGCCCGCCGTTCACTCGGGCCGACGCCGCGTCGTGGCTCTTCATGGCATTCGCC
>JAJYAB010000255.1 GCA_021779775.1 Actinomycetes bacterium | reverse complement strand
CATGGCTGCGTACAACCCGATGAGCTATCACAACGGTTCGGTGTGGCCACACGACACGTCCATCGTGGCCGCCGGGATCATGCGCTACGGCTTCGTCGCCGAAGCCCAGCAGATCGCCATGGCCGTCTTCGACGCAGCGGAGCTCCTCGGTGGCCGGCTTCCGGAGCTGTTCTGCGGGTTCGACCGGTCGGAGTTCGACTCCCCTGTGTCGTACCCGACGTCGTGCGCACCCCAGGCCTGGGCCGCCGCCAGCCCGTTGCATCTGCTGCGGAGCTTGTGCCGTTTCGATCCGTCGATCCCTTCCGGGCGTGTGTGGTGCGACCCCGTGGTCCCAGAGCGCTTCCTTCCCCTGGTCGTCGAGGGACTGCGCATCGGCGGCACTGCCGTCACCTTCGAGATCCACCACGACGGATGGCGCATCGAAGGGCTCCCCGACGGCGTCGAGCTCATCCGTAGCCCCCGACCGCCGGCCACCACGGTCAACCCGGCCGTCCCTGGCGAAGCGATAGGGATCCGCCGACAGACGCTGTAGATTCTGTAGATTCCTCTCGTTTCTGGGTCTGGGCTGCCCACCTGTAGAGGCCGCTGCCCGGTCCCACTATCGCTTACGAGGAGCGCCACTGGACCATCGAGCAAAGACCTGGGCCATCGAGTAAGGAGGAACCCGGTGAGTGCGCCATTCTCGACGCGCACCATGCCATCCGACCACGCCGACGCTGCCAAGCGGCTCCGTATCGCTATGGTTGCCCCGCCGTACTTCACGGTGCCGCCGGATGGTTATGGCGGTGTGGAAGCCGTGGTCGCCGACCTCGTCGATGCGCTGGTCGACCGAGGACACGACGTGACCCTGGTCGGCGCCGGCAGGCACCGAACTCGTGCGCAACGGTTCCTGGCAACATACGACGTGCCGCCGTCGGACCGGCTCGGCGAGCCTCTCCCCGAGGTGGCCCACGCCGCTCGGGTTGCATGCCTGCTCGAAGGGCTCGACGTCGACGTGGTGCACGACCACACCCTGGCGGGGCCCCTTCTGGCCCGCGGCCGGGCTGTCCCCACGGTCGTGACCGTCCACGGCCCGGTCGACGGCGAGCCAGGCGAGTACTACCGGGCACTCGGGCAGTCCGTCCGGCTGGTGGCCATCTCCGATGCCCAGCGTGCCCGGGCGCCGGCGCTGTCATGGGTGGCCACCGTGCACAACGGCATCCGGGTCGAGACGTTTCCCTTCCGAGCAGAAAAGGAGCGGTTCGCGCTGTTCCTCGGGAGGTTCCATCCCGACAAGGCACCACACCTGGCCATCGATGCCGCCCGCGCCGCCGGGCTCCCGATCGTGTTGGCCGGCAAGTGCGTCGAGCCGCTCGAGCGTGAGTACTTCGACCTGGAGATCCGGCCGAGGCTCGGCCCGGACACCACGATGTTCGGTGTGGCCGACGCCACGGCCAAACGAGACCTCCTGGCTCGGGCGGCATGCCTCGTGTTCCCGGTGTGCTGGGACGAGCCGTTCGGCCTGGTCATGATCGAAGCCATGGCCTGTGGCACTCCTGTCGTGGCGCTTCGTCGCGGCGCGGTGCCCGAGGTCGTCGTCGACGGGAAGACCGGCGTCGTCGTCGACCACCCTGACCGGCTGGCGGCAGCTATCCGCCAGGCCGACCAGATCGACCCCGCAGCGTGCCGCCAGCACGTGGCGGACCGGTTCGGCACCAAGGCGATGGCCGCCGAGTACGAAGCGCTCTACCAAGCTCTACCAGCTCTGCCCGAGTAGCAGGGGCGCGGTCACCGCTCCACGGTCTGGAGGTTCCGCTTGGCGGCGGCCTGCAACAGTCCGGCGTCAAAGGATGCGACGCGTGCGCCCGCTGCCTCGGCGGCAAGCAGAACACAGCAATCGGGCATCTTCATCCCAGTGCCCGTACGCAGGAGAGCAAGCTTGACCGCGGTGTCAGCGGGAAAGGGCGTTTCTCGTATCTCCAGGTCGTCTAGCGCCGTCTGTACCTCCGCCAGCCGCCCGTCGCGTACGGGAACCACCAACACCTCGGCCAAGGTGAGCGGGTTGACCGCGAAATCGTCGTCGATCTCTCGGACCAGCAGGTCCTCTGCGAGCGCGTGCTGGGTGTCGTCACTATCGAGGTACGCGATGAGCACGCTTGCATCCAAAACGATCAAGCTGGCCACTCTTCGCGGACCCGTTGTAGGTAGTCGGGTCCATAGGCACCGGCCAGCATCCCGGCGTGCTGGTGCACGGCGTCGAGCCGCCGCCGACGGCGGTCGTCGTGGGCCTGTTGGGCCGCTCGATGTCCCTCCAGCGCTAGTTGCGCTAGGAGCTGCGCTCGGCTCAACTCGGGCCACCGACGTGCGGCGGCGTCAAGCGCTTCTGCTAGGTCGTCGGTTTCGGTGACGAAGTGTCGAGGACGAGTAGTCGGCATGCTCATCAGTGTAGCACCTCACCCGGGCGGTGCTACACTCGCCGGGTCGTATTCGAACCGTTAGAATTCGGACCAGTCATAGGCAACCGGCGAGGCGACCGACCCTGTGCCAACGGGAGTCGTAATCCGTAAAATACCCCATCTCACCTGCTCGTTTCCTGGTCGGGCTGGCGGGACGTGAACCCGCGACCTCTTGACCCCCAGTCAGTGACCAGCCATGACGGCTCAGTAGCCGCCATGCCCCATCGTCCGCCTGAGCAGGGAGTTTGACGGCTCTTCGCGTTGAGGCGTGGGGTGGTGCCGGATCGGTGACCCGCCTATAGGCATCCACCACCAGGGCCTCGTGCCCCCCGATTCTTGCGGTTACCAGACCAGCGAGAACGGAGGGCACGGGGCATGGGTGACCGTAGGAGCGATGCGAGTGCACTGCTGGGGGTGGAGGGCTTCGTCGTCTTTTCCCAGAGTGAGGAGGACGGCGAGGTGTGGGTCCTCGTCGAGACGACGGCCACCGTGGCCGGCGGTCCGAGCTGCGGCGTGAAGGCGACCGGGCACGGGCGCAGCGTCGTCCAGGTCCGGGACCTGGCCAGCCGGCGGCCGGGCCGGTGCGCCTGGTGTGGCGCAGCCGCCGGTGGCTGTGCACCGACCCCGGCTGTGACGCCAAGAGCTTCACGGAGCAGACGCCGGCCATCGAAGCGTCCCTCACCCGCCGGGCGGCCAAGGAGGTCTGCCGCAGCGTCGGCTGACGGCTACGCAGTCGCCCAGGTGGCACGAGACTTCGGGGTGGGGTGGGCGTGTGCCATGGCCTGCGTCCGCCGCCACGGCGAGCCGCTCGTGGACGACCCCGGCCGCATCGGGGTGACCGGCCAGCTCCTCGACGTGGTGCGCGGAAGAAGCGCTGATGACGTGGCCTACCGGCTCTCCCAGGGACCCCCCGTCTGGCGCCAGCGGATCGAGGCGGTCGCCTTCGATCCCCATGCCGGCTACCTGCGAGGCATCTCGGCCGTCCGCTGCGACGTCACCGTCACCGTGGACCACTTCCACGCGGTGAAGCTCGCCAACACCGTGGTCGACGACGTCCGCCGACGCACGCAGCAGTCCTCGCTCGGCCACCGGGGCCACCGAGACGACCCGCGGTACCGGACCCGCCGGCTTAGGACCCGGGGATCAGAACACCTGACCGACCGCCAGCGAGACAAGCTCCTGTCCGCCTTCGCAGAAGGCGATCCCGACGGGGAGGTCGGAGCCGCCATCTTGGGCAAGGAGCTGTTGCGCGGGGTCTACGCCGCACCGACCCTGCGACAGGCGCACTGGCGGCTCGTGCGCTTCTACAGCTATGTCGCCGAGGCGGAGGTGCCCGAGGTCACCCGCCTCGCCACCACCATCTCGCGCTGGGAGGACGAGGTCCTCAGCTACCACGTGACCGGCATCTCCACCGGACCCGTCGAGGCCCAGAAGCTGGTGGTAACCATTCACCTGCCGGTAT
>JAJYAB010000254.1 GCA_021779775.1 Actinomycetes bacterium | reverse complement strand
TCTCGGCACGGCCAGCTGGCTGCCGGCCACCCCTCGGAGCCCGGTGCTTCCGGAAGCGACCGTGATGGTCTCCGCCGCCAAGGGCAAGAAGGGGGCCGATGCCGTGAAGGCCAGGGTGGTCGGCGTCGGTCGGCTCCATGTGCCGGCGACCGGGGGGTCGATCGTCGGCAACGCCGACGTGAGGCGTACCGGACGAGAGAACACGAGTGACACCGCAGTGTCCGACGCCACCCCGCTCGCCCCGGGCGCCGGGACCGAGCCGACCAGCCGCAGCGAGCCGGGCTCCTGCAGGTGGAGAACCGCCCTTCCGGGCCCGACGCGGCTGCCCGAGCCAGTGAGCGCAACCGCTGCAGCCGCCCCTCCGCCGGCACCCAGCACGACCACGGCGGCGGCAATGCGCAGGGAGGTCGGCACCCGGCGGTGCCGAAAGGTCCTCGGGTGCGCCCGCCTCATCGGCACGACGCTCGACGTCGGCGACCCGTCAGGATGGGGAAGCGGCGAGGGCCCACTGCCGGCTCTTGGCGAACGGCCGTCAACCGACGATGGCCAGCGCGAACCCGTCGTAGCCCTTGGCGCCGACAGTCTGGATGACGGTTGCCGAGACACGGCCGTCGCCGGCCATGCGCTCCACGAACCGCCGCATCCCCGCCGCGTTGGCGTCGTCGGGCTCGACGTCGATCAGGGCGCCGTTACGCACTACGTTGTCAACCACGATGACCGAACCGGGTCGGGCGAGCTGGACGGCCCAATCGAAGTAGTCCGCCGTCCCGGGCTTGTCGGCATCGATGAAGACCAGATCGAAGGGCCCGGCACCGCGACGCAACAGGTCCGGCATGGTGTCAGCCGCCGGTCCCACCAGGACTTCCACCACCGCCTGCAGGCCAGCTTGCTGGAAGTTCCGCGACGCCACCGCGGCGTGCCGGGCATCGACATCCAAGGTGACGAGACGCCCCCCTTCCGGCAGCGCCAAGGCCAGCCACATCGTGCTGTAGCCGCCGAGCGTCCCGACCTCCAGGATCGTACGGGCCCCGACCATGCGCGCCAGCAGGTGCAGGAGCTTCCCCTGCGGTGCCGACACCTGGATGGGCGGGAGACCGGCATCCTCGCTGGCCTGCAGTGCGGCCTGCAGAGAAGCACCAGGCTTCACCACGGAGGTCAGCCACTCGTCGACGGCTGTCCAGCGTTGCTCGTCCACAGCGCACTCCGATCGCTTGGCGGCCTGTCGGCATCGCGGTGGCGACCGGCGCATGGTCGTTCCACCTAACGGTGAGAAGCTACCCCGGCTCGGCCGGCCTGGGACGCACTGCCCTCTCCAGGCACTGGCCCTCTCCAGGCACTGGCCCTCTCCAGGCACTGGCCCGAGATACAGGTCCGGCGCAAGAAGTTGACCTGCCGTTCACATCGCCGTGACCGGCCTGACATGTTGCCTGCGTAAGGTGCTCCTGTGAGCTTGCTGCCGGCCAAGGAGGTGGGAACGCCGGATATCTTGCACCCGGTCGCTACCTGAGGCTTGCCCACACTGCCGTCGGACCCGGGGCCGACCTCCCTCCCCCTTGGGTGGGTCCCGGGTCTGCACGGCAGCACCGCTAGAGTCCGCCAGTGGTGCCTACCGAATCGACACCTGCGGACGGCGAGGGCCCGGCCTGCGCCAATTCCCGGATGGCGGTGGCGATCACCGAAGCCACCGAAGCTACGACTGACCTGCTGGCCGCGCTCCACCGGCTGGTGCCCCAGCTGTCGTCGTCGGCCACCTCTCTGAGCTTGAGCGACCTGCAGGAGCTGCTCCGCTCAGGTGCCAGCACGCTGCTGGTGGCGCACAACGCTTCAGGTCAGCTCGTCGGCTCGTTGACGTTGGCCGTCTTCCGTGTGCCCACCGGGGTGCGAGCGTGGATCGAGGACGTGGTGGTGGACGACGACGCCCGCGGTGCAGGGATCGGAGCCGCGTTGGTCGGCGCCGCGCTCGACCGGGCGACGGCTGCGGGGGCCCGAAGCGTCGACCTCACCTCGCGCCCGTCGCGCCAGGCAGCCAACCGGTTGTACCGGCGGCTGGGGTTCGAGCCGCGCCAGACGAACGTCTACCGCTGGTCGGCGCCCGCCTGAGCGACTGTGGCATGACCGGCAGGGCAGGCGAAGACCACGCTCCCTGCCGAGTCGGTGGCAGTCATGCGCCGGCCCCTGCCTCGGCAGGCCCGTCTCGCTGGTCCAGCACATGGTGGACGACCCGGGACCGCTCGGGGTGACCGGGGTCGAGGACCACCTCGTACCCATCTTCTGTGGGCGGCTCCCCTGGAGCCTCCTCGACGATCACCACTTCGTCACGTTTCGGGCCGTAGAGGGCATTGGCCAACCCCATCATGGCATTGCCCAGGACAGCCCCACCGGCGCTGACCACAGCGCGCCCCGTCCGGGTGACGGGTACGGCCTGCTCGGCCAGCGGGTCGTCGGTGACCTGCAGCCAGGTGATCCACTGCTCGTCGGTCCACGACTCGGGGTCTGCTGGAGGCAGCTCGGTGCTGCTCTCCTCCGCAGCTCCTCTACCCGGCAGGTCGGCAGGGGTGGTCACCACCTCCACCGTACCGAGAGGGCGCAGCCGCCGCCGCGGTCGGGGCGGACGGAGCACTCAGGCGGACCCACTGTCGCCGTCGGCCCCGTCACTCGGCCGACCCGGCCGCGCCGTCGATCGAACACGCTCGTGCCAGGCCGACTCGGCCCGGGACAGCACCTCGCGAAGCGGCAGCCCCGTGCGGCGAGCAACCTCGGCCGCGTCGGCCTGCTCGACCTTGGCCCGTTCCTGCCCGATCTTCACCCGGACGGGAAGCCCTTCCACCTCGATCTCCGCGAAGCTACGCGCGTCCGGCCAGCGCTCCAGCCATGTCCCCCGCACGCCGAACGACCCGGTCTCGGCGCGCAGCACCAGCCGGACAGCATCAGCCAAGGCCGGGTCGGCCAAGGCGCTCACCGTGTGACCAGGACGCCCTTTCTTCATGACGACCGGGGTCAGCCAGGCGTCGTGGGCGCCGACGTCGAGCAGTGCCTGCAGCGCGTGGGCGAGCACCTCGCCGGTGACATCGTCGACGTTGGCTTCGACGAGCACCACCGGCTGTCCTGGCCCCGGAAGGTTCGACAGCCGCTCGCCCACCACGACCTGGGTGCAGTTCGGCAGCTCGTCGAGCTCGGCCGTTCCGGCGCCGAACCCCGACGCGGAGATGCGCATGGCGGGCATCGGCCCGAACCCGCTGGCCACGGCAGCCAGGATGGCCGCACCGGTCGGGGTGGTCAGTTCGACCTGCACATCGCGACCCCATGTCGGCACACCTCGGAGCAGCGCCACCACCGCCGGGGACGGGTTCGGCAGGAAGCCATGGGCGGTGCGCAGCATGCCCGTTCCGGTGGCCACCGACGACGCGGTGACTTCGTCGATGCCGAGCACCTCCAGCGCGGCTGCCGTCCCCACGACGTCGACGATGGTGTCGTGGCCTCCAACCTCGTGAAAGTGGACCTGGTCCGCCGGACGACGGTGCAGACGCCCTTCGACCTCGGCAAGCACAGCGAAAATGGCCAGCGAGCGCTGCTCCACCCGAGGGGGCAGGCAGGCCTCCCCGACCAGACGGACGATATGGGCATAGGTGCGGACAACCACGTCGTCGGTGACGTCGACCACCGCCCGGGTAGAGGCGATGCCGGAACGCAGCACCGGTTCGGCCCGCAGCTGCCATCCCCGAAACGGCAGGCGGCCGAGGATCTCCTTCACCTCCGACAGCTCGGCTCCAGCGTCGAGCAGGCTGCCCAGGGCCATGTCCCCGGCGATACCGGCGAAGCAGTGGAACCAGGCGACGGTCCGCGTCGTCATGGGAGCATGCGGACCACGGCGCAGGCGGCTCCGAAGCCGTTGTCGATGCCTACGACCG
>JAJYAB010000253.1 GCA_021779775.1 Actinomycetes bacterium | reverse complement strand
CGTGAACTCCAGGTCCGCGGCGGCCAGCACGATCGCGTGGTTCTTCGCCCCGCCCAGGGCCTGCACCCGCTTGCCGTGCTTCGTCCCGGTCTCGTAGATGTGGTGGGCGACAGGCGTCGAGCCGACGAAGGAGACGGCGGCGACGTCGGGGTGGGTCAGCAGCACCTGGATGGTGCTGCGGTCGCCGTGGATGACGTTGAACGCGCCGTCCGGCAGGCCGGCCCGGGTCCAGAGCTCCGCCAGCAGCATCGCGGCGGACGGGTCCTTCGTCGGCGGCTTGAGGACGAACGTGTTGCCCGTCGCCAGGGCAACCGGGCTCATCCACAGCGGGATCATCACCGGGAAGTTGAACGGCGTGATCCCCGCCACCACACCGAGTGGCTGGCGGAACGAGTAGACGTCGATCCCCGTCGAGGCCTGGTCGGAGAACTCGCCCTTGAGCAGCTGCGGGATGCCGCAGGCGAACTCGACGACCTCCAGGCCGCGGCTGATCTCGCCCTTGGCGTCGGGCAGCGTCTTGCCGTGCTCCCGGGTGATGATCTCGGCCAGCTCGTCGGTGTGCGCCACCAGCAGCTCGCGGAACGCGAACAGCACGGCCGAGCGCTTGGCCAGCGAGTACTGCGACCACACCTCGAACGCCGCGGCCGCGCTGGCGATCGCGGCCTCGACCTCGGGCTCGGTGGCGGCCGCGACCTGTGCGATGACCTCGCCGGTCGCCGGGTTGGAGACCGGTGCGGTCTTGTCCTCGGCACCGATGAACGGCTTGCCGTCGATCCAGTGCGGGATGGTGGGGATGGTGCTCACAGCAGGGTCTCCTATCGGTGGTGTCACAGGTACGTGCGCTGCGCGGCCTTGGCCTGCAGGTAGTCCTCGCGGGCGCGCTGCGTGCTCGCCAGGGTGGAGACCTCGCTCACCGGCACGTCCCACCAGGCGGATGCCGGCGGGTTCGGCCCGAACAGATCGGTCTCGATGTGGATGAGCGTCGGCCGGTCGGAGGCGACCGCCTCGGCGTAGGCGGCCTTGAAGTCGTCGATGGTCCTGGCGACGAGCACCTGCAGGCCGAAGCTCTCGGCGTTCGCGGCGATGTCCACCGGGACGTGGTCGCCGTCGAGCATGCCGGTCTGCGGGTTGCGCATCCGGTACTGGGTGGCGAACCGCTGCGACCCCCGGGACTCGGAGAGGGCGCCGATCGACGAGAAGCCGTAGTTCTGCAGGACGACGAGGATGACCTTGACCCGCTCCTGGACGATGGTCGCCAGCTCGCCGGGCAGCATCTGGTAACCGCCGTCGCCGACGATCGCCACCACCTCGGCGTCCGGAGCGGCCAGCTTGGCACCCAGCGCCGCGGGGATCTCATAGCCCATGCACGAGTACCCGTACTCCAGGTGGTAACCGCGCGGCGTGCGCGCCCGCCACAGCGCCTGCAGGTCGCCCGGCATCGAGCCGGCGGCGTTGATGACGATGTCGTCGTCGCCCATCAGCTCGTTCAGGGCGCCGAACACCTCGGTCTGCGCCGGTAGCGGCGTGTGGTCGCGGTGGTAGCACTCCTCGGTGACCTTCTGCCACTGCGCGACCCGCTCCAGGACCTCCCCCTGGTACGTGGCGTCGGTGTCGTAGCCCGCAAGGGCCGCCTGCAGGGCGACCAGGGCCTCACGGGCGTCGGCGACCACCATCGTCGCCGAGCGCTTGGCCGCGTCGAACGCCGCGACGTTGACGTTGACGAAGCGCACGTCCGGGTGGGCGAACACGGTGTTGCTGGCGGTGGTGAAGTCCTCGTACCGGGTGCCGACGCCGATGACCACGTCGGCCTCGTTGGCCAGCGCATTCGCGGCATCGTTGCCGGTGGCACCGACCCCACCGACCGCGAGCGGGTGGTCCCAGTTGATGCCGCCCTTGCCTGCCTGCGTGTCCGCCACGGGGATGCCGGTCGCGGAGGCGAACGCACGGAGCTCCTCGCTGGCACCGGAGTAGATGACGCCGCCGCCGGCGACGACGAGCGGCCGCTTCGCCGCGCGGATCACCTCGGCCGCCCGCGCGATCGCCGCCGGCTCGGGCGCCGGCCGGCGGACGTGCCACACCCGGTCGGCGAAGAACTCGACGGGCCAGTCGTAGGCCTCCGCCTGGACGTCCTGCGGCAGCGAGAGCGTCACGGCACCCGTCTCGACGACATCGGTGAGCACGCGCATCGCCTGCGGCGCGCTCGTCAGCAGCTGCTCGGGCCGGGAGATCCGGTCGAAGTACCGCGACACCGGCCGGAAGGCGTCGTTCACCGTGACGTCCGGGCCGAGCGGGTGCTCCAGCTGCTGCAGCACGGGGTCGGGCAGGCGGGAGGCGAACATGTCGGACGGCAGCAGCAGCACCGGGATGTGGTCGATCGTCGCCAGCGCCGCGCCGGTGATCATGTTGGTCGAGCCGGGACCGGTCGAGGCGGCGCAGGCCCACATCTGCAACCGGTCCTTGGTGCGGGCGTAAGACACCGCGGCATGCACCTGCGCCTGCTCGTTACGCGACAGGATGTAGGGCAGCTCGTCGGGTCCCACCTGGTCCACCGGGACGCCGGCATCGCGCGCCTCCTGGTGCGCCTGGAGCACGCCCTGCCCCAGCCCGAGCACGTAGCCGTGCCCGAAGATGCCGAACATCCCGGCGAACATGCGCTGGGTCTGCCCATCCCGTTCCGTGAACTGGTGGGCGAGGAAGCGGACGAGCGCCTGGCCGACGGTCAGGCGGATGGTGGTGCTCATCAGTGGGCCTCGTTGCTCGGGGTGGTGACGGGGGTGGGCTCCGGCAGCAGCCGGGGGTCGATCTCCTGGTTGGCCCACGAGGCGCGCACCCAGTGGTACGCGGGGTCGTCGACCATGAGCCAGTGGTGGTCCTTGGCGGGGCCGGCCATGACGTTGAGGTAGTACAGGTCGTAGCCCGGCAACGCGATCGTCGGCCCGTGGTAGCCGTGCGGGACGAGCGCCACGTCGCCGGTGCGCACCTCGGCCAGCACGTCGATCGGTCGCGCCGACGTGCCGTAGGTGCGGTGGTACGCCACGCCTGGCCCGGCGGGACCGTCGGCCACCTCGAAGTAGTAGATCTCCTCGAGCTCGCGTTCGTCGCGTGAGTGCTGGTCGTGCTTGTGCGGCGGGTACGACGAGACGTTGCCACCCGGCGTGAGCACCTCGCACACCAGGAGGTGGTCCACCGCCACCCCGGTGCCGAGCGTGTAGTTCACCACCTTGCGGCTGGCGTGGCCGGCCCCTCGCAGGTCCACCGTGGCCTCGTCGGCTCGCAGCAGCCGGACCGGGCAGGCGCGGCCGGCCCGTGCGGTGCACACCGCCAGACGCACCGGGCCCGCCGCCGGCGCGTGGATCGTCACGACCGATCCGACCGGCAGGTAGACGCTGTCGCTGGGCCCGGCGAACACGTCCCGGCGCCCGGCCAGGGTCAGGTGCTCCGCGCCGCCGCGAGGGCTCACGACGTCGAGCCGGCAGCCCCCGCTCAGCGGCAGGACCAGGGCCTCCACGCCGTCCAACGTCAGGGCACGGCTCGAGCCGGCCGCGAGGACCAGGACCTCCACCCCGGTGTAGGCCCAGGCGTCAGAGCCCGGCACCACCCGTGCGACCGTGCCCCCCACAGCCGGGTCGACCTCCCGGCCCCGCATGACGAGCCTGTCCGTGTCGTTCATCGCACCGATCCCGTGCCTTCCTCGTGCTCCGGTCACCGTCACAGCAGAGCCACCGCCTCGTCCACGGCGGCGGCGACGTCCCCGTCCCGGGGGTAGAGCAGCGAACGGCCGATGACCAGGCCGCACACCGTCGGCAGCGTGAGCGCCTTGGCCCAGCCGGCCATCGCCACGTCAGGGTCCTCGCGCACCTCCCCGCCCAGGATCAGCGTGGGCAGCGTCGCGGCCGCCATCACCCGCTCCATCTCC
>JAJYAB010000252.1 GCA_021779775.1 Actinomycetes bacterium | reverse complement strand
CCTAGTGAGACGGGTATCGCACGGGGTGGGCCTAACTGGACTTGAATGAGTGAACAGGCTCAGGCGGCAGCGATGGACTGATGGTGACTCTCCGAGCCAATCGTGCATCCACTAGGGCATATAGCCGGATGCGTGTTAACCTCCGGGTTGTGACCAGGCGAGCACATGGTGACGAGTCGAGCGGTGAAGTTACCCCAAAGTTACCCCGCACGAGTGCTGCGGTGGGAGATTCGCAGGAGCCTGCCGCTTGGCGGCGTGGCCCCAAAGCGGGAGCGACTTTCCGGAGTTTCGGGACTGTCGCCCCTACCCGCGGGAGATGGAAAGCATTCTACGTCGGCCCTGATCGTCAGCGGCATACCGCCGGTTTGACGTTCAGTAACCAGGTCCGGGCCCAGGGCTGGCTCGCCACCGAGCTGGGCCTGATTGAGCGTGGCGAATGGACCCCGCCGGCGGAGCGGCGTCGCCAGGTCGAGGCGGCCGCCCTGACCTTCGACGAGTTCGCCCGAGACTGGATCAACAACCGCCTGGTGCGGGGCCGGGCGTTGAAGGACCGCACCCGCGAGCACTACCTCGACATCCATCAACGCTGGTTCGCCCCCTTCCATGCTCGGACGCTGTCCTCGATCACCGGCCTCGACGTCGAGCGCTGGTACCACGGGCTGCCCGACGCCCCGACGATGCGGTCGCATGCGTACTCGCTGCTGAAGTCGATCTTCCGGACCGCGGTCGCGCACCGGCTCGTCACGGAGTCACCGGTCGCGGTCGAGGGTGCCACCGCCCGCAGTACCCCGAAAGACATCACGTTGCTCACCGTGGCCCAGGTGCAAGCCCTGGCCGACGCCATGCCGGCGCGGCACCGGCTGCTGGTGCTGCTCGCGGCCTGGTGCGGGCTCCGGTTCGGGGAACTCACCGGCCTGCGGCGGCGCGACATCAACCTCGAGCAGGAGACGATCAGGATCGAGCAGGCGGCCGTCACCGTCGGTGGTAAACGGCTGATCACGACGCCGAAGTCCGCCGCCGGCCGACGCACCGTCTACCTGCCCCCACACCTCATCTCAGACGTCCGCCACCATCTGGCGAGCTTCACGGGGCCTGGCGGCAACGCGCTCGTGTTCCCCGGAACCGACGGGCAACCGCTCACCCCGGGCCAGGTGTACGGGCATGCGCCCCGCGACGACACGCGCACGGGCAACAGGAATCACCGCGGCAACGGCTTCTACAAGGCCCGCGACGAGATCGGACGCCCCGACTTCCGTTTCCACGACTTGCGTCATTTCGCCGCCACGATGGCCGCCATCTCGGGGGCCACCACCAAGGAACTCATGCAGTTCGCCGGCCACAGCGACATCCACGCAGCTATGCGCTACCAAGAAGCCGTCACCGACCGCAAACGCGACCTCGCCCACCGCATGACCGCTCTCGCCGGCGTCCCTGCAGAGGAATCCAATCGGGATCCAGGCGGGTCAGGTAGGCGTGAGGGCGGCGGGGTGGAGCCTTCGATCAGCGAACCTTCCTGACCACCTGCGCCCGCGCGGAGGCCAACCCGAACCGCTCGCCGAATCCACCCAAGGATGACCAATCCATGATGTCTCGGCGCGCGCGACGGCCGCCGGTCTCAAGCTCTCGACGCGACGTCAGACTCGGTCGAAGCGGGTCCCTGTTGTGACTGCAGCGGCATGCCGCGCTTCAGGCAGCGGAATGGATAGTCCCCTGAGGTAGCCCCATACGGCGACGAGGCTCGTCACGACCACCAGGGACACCATCGCCATTGCCGGCGCCGTCGAGGTTACGCCCGCCATCACCATCAGGACCATGGCCGCGACGATGCTGGACCCCATCAGCGCCGAGAACACCAGCCACGGCGCCAACCAGAACAGGCCATGCTCACGGCGCCTCAGGGCTGCGACGCCTGCGAGGACGAAGCCGGGCAACACCACCGACAGGTCAAGCACATGGATGGGGTTCACCCACAGTCCAGCCTCCGTGAGACTCGCCGGCGCCTCTCCCGAGATGAGTGCGGGCACCAGCTCGCTCAGCCATAGGCCGGCGAACAAGACACCGATGCCAATGATCACCCCCGCCGCGACCTTCAGCCGGCGACCTAGCGGGTACTGCACGTCCGCACCTCGCAAGCGGTTGCCATGGAGGATGACCGCCCAAGCGCTGAGTCCCAGCACCGCAACGTAGACCAAGAACAGGTAGTTGAAGTGCACCGCCACTGCGTACACGACGAACGCGTAGACCAGGTAGAGCACGGTGCCGAGCCAGACCAGGCCAGCGCGCTGCGATCCCTTCCAGTACCAGACGGCGGACGCGGCCAGGACGACCACCGCGAGCAGATTTCCTACGTCTTGACCTCTGGCCTGGGTGGCCCAGTTCTGAGTCTCCTGTGCGTAGACAAGCGGATCAATGAACCCGGCCACACTGGAAAGAAGAACAAGCGGAGACACGACCAGCGACCACACCAGAACCGATCGGGGAAGGGAAAGTCTCATGCGCCTCACAGTACGGTTCCTGAAAGGCAAATCTCACCGGTAATGGAATGTTGATGCAGAGGGATCTATCGGGGAGTTCAAAGAGACGCCGAGCTTGTCGAAGCACAACGGGATCCGGGCGGCTCGCGAGCACGAAACGGCTCAATCTCAGGCGACGGGCGCCAATTGGCGGAGGGCTTCAACGAAGAGCGCATTCACGGCCGGTGTTCGGACCGCCACGCGGATCCAAGACGAACCTAATCCTGGGAACGTCTCGCAGCGGCGGACGGCGAAGCCGGCCTTCGCCAGGGCGGGTCGCACGGAGGCCGGGCCGGTCGGGGAGGTATCGACCAATACGAACGGCGTCCTGGGCGTCCCCGCCGTCCGGAAGCCAGCTAGGGCGAGCTCCGTGACCAACGCGTCCCGGTCGGTCGCGGTTGCTCGGGCGACTCGGTCCGCGGCGGTGACGGCCTTCGGCGCGCTACAGATCAGTAGGGCGTCCAGCGCCGGCGTGGATACCGGCCACGGGCCTTGCTGGTCTGCGAGCCGTGCGATCGTCTCGGCGTCGGCGACGACGTAGCCGGCGCGCAGCCCAGGCACGCTCCACATCTTCCCCACCGACCGCACCACCAGGAGACCGGGTGATCCCACTACCGTCTGGCCCTCGCCAGGGACGAAGTCCATGAAGGCTTCGTCGACGACGATGGTCCGTCCGGGCCGGACTAATGCGAGCAGGGTGTCGGCCGGGTGAAGGACCCCGGTCGGGTTGGTGGGGTTGCCGACGAAGACGAGGTCTGCTTCCTCCGGCACGCGGGCGGGGTCGAGGATAAACCCGTCGCCGTCGCGAAGCAGCACACGCTGGACTGGCACGCCGGCGCGGACGAGGGCTGCCTCCGGTTCGGTGAACTGCGGGTGGACCACGACTGCTCTCCGTGGGTGCAGTCCACGCGCGATCAGGGCGAACGCCTCGGCTGCCCCGGCTGTCGGCAGGATCTGATCGGGACGGACGCGGTGCCGGGCTGCGAGCGCTTCGCGGGCCGGTGCAGGGTCGGGGTACTCGGCCCACCGGCCGGGGTCGGCCGTCAGTGCGTCGGCAAGCCACTGTGGGGGCCGCCTCTCCCGGACGTTGACGGCGAGGTCGACAGCGCCGGGCGCGAGGTCGGCGAGCCCGTGGTGGTGCAGGTCCGGCGGGCATGAGATCAGCACCGGTTGTGGTGACCACCGGGACTCCGAGGCGGCGAACGTCGAGGCCGCGTCGGCGAACCGTTGCGCCATCGCCGGGTGACCCGCCCAGTGCACGTGCTGGTACGAGGCTAGAAGCGTGGCACCGGCGACCCCTTCCAGGCGGTCCCCGAGGCGCCAAGCCGGAGCCGTGCCTTCGGTGGTCGCGGTGCGGTGGAACTCGTGGGAATGTACGGTCTCGCCGGGCCGCGTCACGACGG
>JAJYAB010000251.1 GCA_021779775.1 Actinomycetes bacterium | reverse complement strand
TACTGGGAATAGGCCCCCCACACGGTGGTACCGGCCCGCAGGCATCCGACCGGGCCGGTACCACCAACCCAGAGCAGCGGTACCAGATCGCTGGACTATCAGTACCACCCGACGCTACGCGTCAGCCGCCGACCTGGAACGGGGCACCGGCATCCCGAGCTCGTCGCTCACCCATCTCCTCGCCGACCTCCGAGACGCGGGTGGGCTCACCTCCCGCCACGTGATCGTCGTCGACGAGGCGTCGATGGTAGGCAGCCGCCCCCTCGACCAGCTCCGCTCCTGTGTCGACGCGGCGGGCGCCAAGCTGGTCCTCGTCGGCGACAACCGTCAACTGTCGTCCATCGACGCCGCTGGGGCGCTGCGCACCCTCTCCAAGGAGCTCGGAGACCAGGTCGTCACGCTCACCACCAACCGCCGCCAGGCCGGCTCCTATCAGCAGTGGGAACGCGAAGCTCTCGTCGCGCTCCGAGACGGTGACGTCGCCCCGGCTGTCCGTGCCTATGTCGAGCATGGCCGGGTCACGATCACCGGCACCATCGACCAGGCACACCAACACATCGTCGAGGACTGGTGGGCAGTGCATCACGACCACACGACCGCCATCCTGGCCGTCCGGCGTTCGGATGTCGCAGCGCTCAACGAGATGGTGCGAGCTCGTCGCCAAGCCGCGGGTGAGCTGGGCGAGGACGTGCGGGTCGGCACGAAAGCGTTCAGCGTCGGCGACCGGATTATCGGGCTCTTGTGACGAAGGACAAGAGGTGCCTTCCACCACACAGCAACGGGGCCCTCCCGCGCGTGTGCTGGAGGCTCCTTCCCACTACAAGAGAACGCTCGACGAGGTCCGCCGGCAGGTCTGGAACGATGCGAGGAAGGGTGGCATGTCCCGCTCTGCTCGATCGGGGGGGCTACTGCCCGCCACTACCGGGCCGTCAGGCGGCCTGATCGACCCACGGATCTGTCAGGAGAGCCGGAAAAACGTGACCCCGACTCGCTCGCTATACCTCCTGGGAACCCCGATCGGGAAGTCGGATCTGGCGAGCGGCTGCCCACGGTCGGCGGCAGCCGCATGAAGGCCTCTGCGAAGGGCATCGTTCACCACGGCGGTGAGGGCGGCGGGCACGACTGAGACGACGCGGTACTCGGCTGCCGAGACCACCTCGGCGACCGCCACCTGCCGTTTCTTCGAGTGGGTCCCCCAATCGGCGTGGCCGATGTGCCTCAGGAGAACCATCGGCAGATCATCGCATCAGATCAACCGGTGCCCTGTCCCCAGGCGGAGCAGCACACCGGTCCCGGTCCTCCGGTGTGTACCCCCCGCCCGCGGCCCGGACCGAGCTGCTCCTGTCACAAGACTGACAGGGCACCGTCACGCGCATCCAAACCGGCCTTGACGAGGGGCCTTGCTCCCGCATGCGGTCTCGAGGACGTCGTTCAAGGCGTGTGGCTCCGGCCCTTCGGACACCTCCTCTACACGATGCCCCCTACGTGACCAGCACCCGACGACTTGGCTGCCATCACCACCGCCATGGTCGACGTCAGCCGATCCCTGGTGAACATGTCGACACCGGTGTGAGGGAAGATCGAGGTCGATACCGACGAGTTTCGACCTACGGCCACATCACGACGAGCAGACCGTCAACCCTCGAAGTTGTCTTCAGCCGCCAAGGCAGCCACAGCGGCAACCGACTGGCCTTCGTCCAGCATCATCAGGCGAACCCCTGTGGCATCGCGGCCCTGGGCGGCGATGCCGCGCACGTTGGAGCGGATAACCACCCCGCCGCTCGACACGAGCAGGATCTCGTCGTCGAGCCCTGCCATGAAGGCACCGACGACCCGTCCGCGCTTGGCGGTCAAGCGGATGGCCCGCACCCCTTGCCCGCCGCGGCCCTGGCACCCGAAGTGGTCGGTCTTCGTCCGCTTTCCGAAACCGGCGTCCGTGACGATCAGGATATCGGCATCGGGCCGGACGACATCACAGGACACGACCTCGTCTCCGGGGCGCAGGCGCATGCCGCGCACGCCGGCGGCATCGCGACCCATCGCCCGCACATCGGATTCGGTGAACCGGATGCCGCTTCCGTTCTTGGACACCATGACGATGTCGTCGTCCCCGGAGGTCGCGACGACACGGACAAGCTCGTCTCCCTCGCGCAGCGCGATGGCGATGAATCCTTCGCGCCGCGACTTGTCGTACTCGGAGAACGCCGTCTTCTTCACCTGACCGAGCTTGGTGGCAAACAGCAGGTATCCCGTCGACTCGAAGTCGCGCGTGGCCACGATGGCTTCCACCGTCTCGTCCGGACCGAGCGGCAGCAGGTTGACGACGGGCGTGCCCCGGGCAGTGCGCTCCTTCATCGGAATTTCGTGAGCCCGAAGTCGGTAGACGCGACCCCGGTTCGAGAACAGCAGGAGATAGGTGTGAGCGGTGGTATGGACCACGTCGTCGACAAGGTCCTCCTCCTTCAATCTGGCCCCCTGCACACCCCTACCTCCCCGGCCCTGGGTGCGGAAAGCCGCCGCGGACACTGACTTGACGTAGCCGGCCCGGGTCATGGTGACCACCAGCTCCTCGTCGTCGATGAGGTCCTCGACGTTGAGGTCACCCGGGTCGTGAGTGATCTCCGTCCGGCGAGCGTCGGCGAACTTGCGCTTGATCTCCCCGATCTCGTCGGCGATCACCCCGCGCAGGCGAACCGGGTCGGCCAGGATCGCCTCGAGCTCGGCGATCGACTGGCGCAGCTGTTCCATCTCTTCGAGCAGGTTGGTACGGCCGAGACGGGTCAGGCGACCCAGGGTCATCTCGAGGATGTGCTCTGCCTGCTCCTCGCTGAACGAGAACGGCTCGGCCATGAGCGCGGAGCGCGCTGCCCCCCGGTCGTCTGACGCGCGGATGGTAGCGATCACCTCGTCGAGCATGTCGATAGCACGGAGGAGCCCTTCCACGATGTGGGCGCGCTTACGGGCCTTGTCCAGCCGGAACTGCGACCGGCGGGTGATGACCTCGATCTGATGGTCGACGTAGTACCCGAGGGCCTGGGCCAGGTTGAGGGTGCGGGGAACCCCGTCCACCAATGCTACGAAGTTGACGGCGAAATTCGTTTGCATCGGGGTGTACTTGAAGAGGTTGTTCAGCACCACGTTGGCGTTGGCATCGCGCTTCAACGACACGACCAACCGGGGCTGCTTTCCTGCCGAGTCGTTCTGCACGTCGGCGATGCCATCGAGAACACCGGCGTTGGCGAGCTCACCGATCTTCTGCTCGATGCCTTCGATCGAGGTTTGGAACGGGATGTCGGTGACGACGATACGGGCGGCACCGTTGCGACCCTCCTCGATCTCGGCAACGGCCCGCATCTTGATAGAGCCCTTACCGGTACGGAAGGCATCGAGGATGCCTTGACGGCCCAGGATCCGAGCACCTGTCGGGAAGTCGGGGCCCTTCACGAACTGCATCAGCTCGTCTGGGGTCGCGTCCGGGTGGCTGAGGAGATGGACGGTGGCGTCGACGACTTCGGCAAGGTTGTGGGGAGGGATGTTGGTGGCCATCCCGACCGCGATGCCCTGGGAACCGTTGACCAGCAGGTTCGGGAACCGTGCCGGCAGCACCTCCGGCTCGAGGGTCGACCCGTCGTAGTTGGGCGCATAGTCGATCGTGTCCTCGTCGATGCCGGCCAGCAGTTCCATGGCGAGGGGGGCAAGGCGGCACTCGGTGTACCGCATGGCTGCCGGGCCCTCCTCCGGACCTCTTCCGCCGAAGTTGCCATGCCCGTCGATCAGCATGTGGCGGAGGCTGAAGTCCTGGGCCATTCGGGCCAAGGCGTCGTAGATCGCCGTGTCACCGTGGGGATGGAAGTTGCCCATCACCTCGCCGACAGCTTTGGCGCACTTGGCGTGGGGCCGGTCGGGCCGCAGGTTCTGCTCGTACATCGA
>JAJYAB010000250.1 GCA_021779775.1 Actinomycetes bacterium | reverse complement strand
TACGGTCGCCTACGCTACCCCGGTGCCCGAGCTCGTCGCGATCGACGTCCCCTGGGGCCCGGCGTTCGTCGACGCCCTGGTCAGGGTATGGGATGCCGGGGATGCGGCTGCTCCGCTCGATCCCCGGCTGCCCCCGGCAGCTGCCGATCGGCTGCTGGCCGCCTTGCAGCCCGCAGCGGTCGTCGGACCAGACGGCGATCGGCGGCACGTCCCCGGGGGACGCCCGGTGGAGCCCGGCGATGCCCTCGTCCTGGCGACGAGCGGGTCGACCGGACATCCCAAGGGCGTCGTCCTCACCCACGACGCGGTCGAGGCTTCGGCCCGCGCTTCGTCGGACGCACTCGGAGTGGACCCGGGCACCGACCGCTGGCTGGCCTGCCTGCCGCTGTCGCACGTGGGGGGCCTGTCGGTGGTCACGCGGGCACTGCACACCGGGACACCGCTGGAGGTGCTCGGCCGGTTCGACGCCGGCGCGGTCGATGCGGCGGCGGCACTCGGCTGCACGCTCGTGTCCCTCGTCCCAACCACGTTGCGACGGGTGCATGCCGCGCCATTCCGCAAGATCCTGCTGGGGGGCGCCGCCCCACCGGTCACCTTGCCCGGCAACACGGTGACCACCTACGGCATGACGGAGACGGGGAGCGGCGTGGTGTACGACGGCCGCCCGCTCGACGGTGTGGAGCTGGCTATCGGCGACGGGATGCTCGGCGCCGTCGGCGAGGTGCTCGTGCGCGGGCCGATGCTGCTGCGGGCCTACCGCGACGGCAACGACCCTCGCCTGCCCGAAGGATGGCTACCCACCGGCGACGGCGGGCAGCTGACCGCAGCTGGGGTCCTGCAGGTCGAGGGCCGGCTGGCCGAGGTGATCGTCACCGGCGGCGAGAAGGTGTGGCCTGCCCCAGTCGAAGCTGTCCTGGGCGCCGTCGACGGCGTGGCGCAGGTCGCCGTGGGAGCGCGCCCAGACGGCGAGTGGGGCCAGCGCGTCGTGGCCTACGTCGTGCCTGACGACCGGGAGGCCCCCCCGACCTTGGCCTCCCTGCGCGCCGCTGTGCGCGACCTGCTCGCCCCGTGGGCCGCACCGAAGGAGCTGGTGCTCGTCGACCGCCTTCCGCGCACACCTAGCGGGAAGGTGCGCCGCAGCGCCCTGGCCACCACGATGCCCGAGCGGCTGCCGTCAAACGGCTGACGCCACCGGGGACCCGGCCACGCCGGAGCCCAACATGCACCGTGCCGCCTTCCCTGCAGCACCAGCGCCGAGCCCTGCAGCGGCCGCACAGCGCCGGATCTCCGCCGGAGCCGTCCCCGGCGCCACCTGCTTCGACCCGACCCCGGACCACACCCATGCCTCGGCCTGCTCGCTCGGGGCGACGCCGGTCGCCGCGGTGACGAGCGCCGCCAGCAGCCCAACGGCACGCACCCGGTCGTAGACGGGCAGGCCGGGGTCGACGGGGAGCACCACCATGGTGACCCCCCAGCTCCGAAGTGCCTGCCGCACGGCAGCGACTGCAGCCGCCGCGCTCCCTGGCGCCGGAACGGCACCGGCCGAAGCCGATGCCAGCACCTCCTCGCCGGAGCGCCCGGCTCCGGCCCGTGCGGGCACCCCTCCCGGTCCGCCGCCGCCTGCCATGGCAAACCGCATGCCGTCGATCGCCTGCCAGGTCATGGCCGACTGCTGCAAGGTGAACGGCGGAGGCAGGACGAGGAGCACCTGGCCGGGCGGCACCGTCCGCCCGATCGTGGCAAACCACCGGGGCACCGCCACCCTGACCACCGCCAGCGGGACGTTGCCCGACAAGGTCGCTTCCGGCGGCACGACGGCCACCAGCAGGATGGCGGCGGCCAGGGCAGCAGGAGCCCATCGCCGCCAGCCGGAGCGCGCTTCCCCGTCGCTCGCCCCTCGTGCCCATCGGCGCCGTGCCTCCCCGTAGATCCGGTCGGCTACCAGGGCCACGCCCGACGCACTGGCCAGCACGGTCACCGCCGCGAACCGGCCCGGGATGACGTTCTGCAGGAGTGCCAGGTGGTCGAACAGGCGCCACGGCGCCCACGGCCGACCCAAGATCTCCACCGACAGCAGTGCCGACAGGACTGCGACTCCTGCGAAGAACCAGAGGCGGAGCCACCGCCGCCACAGCACCAAGCCGGCCACCACCACGGCCACCGAGCCCAGACCCACATAGGCCGCGCCGGGAAGTGCTGCCCCCTGATAGCCGCCGACCGCGTGCATGAGCTGTGCCAACGCCGACGCTGGCGGCACGGGGACGGCGAACGCGCTGGGCTGCACCCCCCCGAACGCCGGCACCATACCCGGCCACACCGCTCCGGACAGGTGGGCTGGGCCGGCGAGAGCGAACCACAGGGGATAGGCCAGAACGACGCCGGCGACGGCCGCAGCGGTGGCGAGACCGACCACCTCGTGGCGCAGGCGGGCGGCGCGCTCGCCCGCCGGCAGGGCGATCCCCACGGTCACCGCCCCGACTCCGACCACCCCCACCAGGCAGACGATGACGAGCACCTCAGTGCCGATGAAGAACTGCACCGCGACGAGCAGCCCGAGGACAGCCCCCGCCGTCGCGGGACGGCGTCGGCGGCGGACGAGAAGCTCGTCGAGGACGCCGAGGATCAGTGGCGGCACCGCCAGCATCCCGATCATGAGGTGGGCATCGGCCAGGCTGACGACGACGAACGGCCCGAACCCGTACAAGACACCGGCGGCGAACGCCGCTGGGGCAAAGGTCACCCAGCGGCGCACCACGGCGAACAGGGCGAGGGCCGACAGGGCTGGGCTGAGAGTCAGCGCGACGTTGAGGGTGGCGACCGGGCCGAAGGTCCACGTGACCGGGGCCAGCACCACCCCGAACGCCAGCTCGCTGGTGTTGGCCAGGAGGTTGACGCCTGACGGATGGAGCATGGCCGGTGACCACAACGGCGACTGGCCGTGGGCGATGGCAGTGGCGGGCCACGCGAAGAACCAGGTGATGAGCGAGCTGTCCCCACACCCGCACGTGGTGACCGACGTGGGATGGGCCGACCACACCCCCCACCACAAGACGACCGCCATGACCAGGTAGATCCCCGCGGCGACGAGCACGGGCCGGCGGGTTCGTTCCGCCACGCCAGCCTCATCCACTGCGCCTCCCCGCTGCTGCCAGCACGCACGGCCCCGCTGCTCGCGGCACCTGGCCGGCGCACCGGCTGACGGTCGCCGGCGCCACGGTGAGCGGGCCGGGGTCGCTGCCTACCGCCCGCCATACCCAGGCCGCATGCTCGCGGTGCGCCAGGGTTCCCAACGCCGCGGTGAACAAGGTGACCGGGAAGGCGGGGCCGCGCCCGGACGCGTACCCGGGCAGCCCCCGCTGGTCCGGCACCACCACCATCGTGACTCCCCACAGCACCAGGGCGTGGTGTACGGCGGCAACGTCGGCTGCCGACAGGTGAGGCAGCGGGCCGAGGGGCAGCGATGCCGCCGACAAGACGGTGAACGCCCGCCGGGCCGGCCCGGCATGAGCCAGCTGGCCTTCGGGGCCGCCGCCGCCCGCCATGGCGAACCGCATGCCGTCGATCGCCTGCCAGGCCATCGCCGACTGCAGCCCGGAGAACGGGGCCGGATAGGCCAGCACCACCTGTCCCGGAGGCAGGCGGGCTCCGACCGTGCGGTACCAGTCCGGGACCACCACGGGCACCGCACGCAGCGGCACGTCGGCGCGCACGGCAAGCGCATCGGGGACGACGGCCACGGCCAGCACCGCTCCGGCAGCCAGGGCCACCCCCCAGCGCGCCAGGCCCCGGCGTCGGGCCGCCGCCGCGCAGCGGTCGGCGGCGATCGCCACCATGGCAGCCAGGCACAGCGACGACACCACGGTGAACCGGACCTCGATGATGTCCCCGACGAGCGGCACATGCTCCAGCGCCTGCCAGGGGACCCACCACCC
>JAJYAB010000249.1 GCA_021779775.1 Actinomycetes bacterium | reverse complement strand
GCTCTTCACGATCCCAGCCGTCGAGGCGAGGGCGTGCTCCAGCTCGAGGCGCTCTAGCTTCTCCCGAGCGCCTGTTCGAGGAAGCGGCTCCGTCCGCGTTGACCCACGAGCTGGTCGATGGCGTCGACGACCTCGTCGCCGAGGATGACATGGGTGCGAGCCGTCACTCCTCCTCTTGTCCCACTGCTCATCCCACTATAGTGAACCGTGCGCACGTCGATGGACGGAGGGCCAACCAAACCGATCGCCCACCGTGCAGGGCGAGTGCTCCGTCCCGAAGCGGCCAGTAGTGCATCGAGCCGGCCACGTCGTGATGGCCTTACCGTCGCGTACCTTCGCGCAGCGGGAGTCCGGTGGCAGGGAGATGCGCCGGCGATCCCCGTCGATGACGGTCCCGAACCGGCGGGACATGGCGCGGTCGAGAAGCTGGGGATGGCTGGTGGCGGCCACCATGAGGCGGCCACCATGAGACTGGAGGAACGAGCTCGGCATCCGTCGGATCTCTCCGACGTCGTGGCAGGTCAGCTGTCGAGCACCAGCGCGGCGCATGTCAGCCCGTGCGCTTCGGCGACCGCTTCGCATACGACGTCGCCTGCGGTGATGTTCACCCCTTCGGCTAGTGAGCGGTCTGCTCGTGCCGCCTCCCGCCACCCCTTCTCGGCGACCGCTTCGAGGTATGGCAACGTGGCGTTGGCGAGGGCCTGTGTCGCGGTGACGGGTACAGCTCCCGGCATGTTGGCGACGCAGTAGTAGAGCGCCCCGTTCTGCTCGAACGTCGGTGCATGATGGGTGGTCGGCCGGCTGGCTTCGAAGCACCCGCCCTGGTCGACGGCGATGTCGACGAGGACCGCCCCCTGGGCCATCGCCTCGACCAGGGTGTTCGGCACCAGGTGGGGGGCTCGGGCGCCTGCTACCAGCACGGCGCCTACGACGAGGTCGGCGTCGAGGCACGACGCCTCGATCGCCGCGGCGCTGGCCGCCAGGGTCGCCAGCCGCCCCCCGAAGCGTTCGTCGGCACGGTGCAATTTGGCCGGGTCCTTGTCGAGGACCAGCACGCGTGCCCCCATCCCGACCGCGAGGCGGGCCGCTGCCATCCCGGCGACTCCGGCTCCTAACACGACGACGTTCGCTGCCGGCACCCCGGGAACCCCGCTGACCAGCATGCCGCGGCCGCCTTTCGGCCGTTGGAGGAGCTCGGCGCCCACGAGCGGAGCCATCCTTCCGGCGATGTCGCTCATCGGTGCGAGCAGCGGCAGCGTGCCGTCGGCGCGGCGCACGGTCTCGTAGGCGATGGCGGTCGTGCCGGCGGCGAGGAGCGCCTCGGTGCACGGCCGGTTGGCAGCCAGGTGCAAGAACGTGAACAGGACCAGCTCCTCGCGAAGCTGGCGGTACTCGGCTGCCACCGGCTCCTTCACCTTGCACACCAGCTCGCAGGCGCCCCACACCTCGCCGGCGTCCCCGGTGGTCGCCGCCCCCGCCGCTTCGTAGTCGCCGTCGCGGTACCCGGAGCCCGCACCGGCCTGGGACTCGACGACGACGGTGTTGCCGGCCGACACCAATTCGCGGACCCCCGCCGGGGTCACCGCTACCCGGTACTCGTCCGGCGTCAGCTCTCTGGGCACACCGATGATCATCGAGACCTCCCATCACCATGGTCGCAGTAGCGTGCGACCGACCACGAAGGTGCAGGCTACGGGTACGACAGGCGGTCCACCCGCTCGCTCGGCCGCCACGGCGGTCCACCCGCTCGCTCGGCCGCCACGGCGGTCCACGAGCGCGGGACAGGCTGAAGCTATCTTGGCGGGCGTCGGTCGGTGCAGGCGCCGGTCGTTGCAGGAGGAGGCAGATGCGCATGATCAGTCCTGCTGACGAGGTGGCCCTGCGGCAGCTCGTGGGGGTGAAGACGTTTGCCCGGGCGGCTGCCTACGCCCGCGGCGGCGCGGTCAGGAGCCGCGAGTGGGACGAGGGTGGCCTCCGGGTGGCCGGAGAGGTCCAAGGCGGGGCAGCAGCGCCGTACCGCGCGTCGGTGGAGCTGACCCGGTCCCCTTCGACCAGGTTGTCGACGCTCCAGGCCGTCTGCTCCTGCCCCGTCGAGGTGAACTGTAAGCACGCCGTGGCGCTGCTGCTGGCGAGAGACGACCCCGCGCCGGCACCCTCGCCGGCAGGGGGAAGGCGGTCGTTGACACTCGTCCAAGGTTCGGCCCGACCGGCTGGCGTGAAGGGAGCATCGGGGAGGAGCACGTCGCACGCCGAGCGCCGCGCCGCTCCGGCACCGGCCGACTGGGAGCGTCCGTTACAGGCCCTGCTGGTCGACGACGACGAGGTGGTAGGCGAGGAGGGACCACCGGAGATCGGGTTGCAGTTCGAGCTGGTCTTGGCGCAGCAGCAGGTGGGACGCCAGTCTGGTGTGGCCACGTCTGGCATCCGGGTCCGGCCGGTGGTTCCCAGCCGGTCCGGCAACTGGGTGAGGACGGGGATCTCCTGGGCCAACCTCGACTACCGCAGCTACGGGCGCTTCAGGAGCACCGCCGCAGCCGAGCGGCTCGGTCTGGTGAAGGAGCTGCTGGCGCTGAGCCGCTTGTCGAGCTCGCCGTACTCCTACAGCTACTCGAACGCCGATGTCTGGTTGGAGAAGATCACCAGCCGCCGGGTGTGGGACCTGCTCCACCAGGCTCGTGACCTGCAGGTTCCGCTCGTGAGCCCAGGACGCCAGGCCCTGCCGGTCGTGTTGCATCCGTCGCCGGCCGTGGTCACCCTCGACGTGACCCGCGGCGGTTCGGATCTCCTGCTGCAGCCGTACGTCGACGTCGGAGCCGAGGACGTGCCGCTCGGATCGTCGGTCTTGCTCGGCAGCCCGGCGCACGGGATCGCATGGTGGGACGCCGGCTCGGCGACCTCCGCATCTCCGGACACGTCGCGGTTGCACCTGGCCTCGTTCACCACTCCGGTCGACGACACGCTGCGCTCGTTCGTCGAGCGCGGGGCGGTCGCCGTGCCCGGGCATGACGAGGAGCGGTTCCTGCGGCAGTTCTGCCCGATGCTTCGCCGGAGGGTGGCGGTGCGCTCCAGCGACGACTCTGTCGAACTGCCCGAAGAGGCGCCCGCCACGCTGGTGCTGTCCGTGGCGCACGGCGAGGGTCACCGCATCGCCATCGCGTGGGCCAGGGGCAGGGCTGGCACACCATGGCGCCAGGGGCTTTGGGACGCCGCGCTCCAACCCCAAGACCACGCAGAGGAAGCGGTGATCGCGACGGCGGCAGCGGTCGTCCGCGGCGTGCCGGAGCTGTTCGAGCCGACGCCGTTCGGTGAGCGCCTGGCCCAGGTGTCCGACCTGTGCGGGATGGCCGCCGCCCGTTTCGTCACCGAGCTGCTGCCAGCCCTGGCGGAGGTGCCGGGCGTGGAGGTCGAGCAGGCGGGCACCGCGCCGGACTACCGGGAGGCTGCCGAGGCCCCCGTGGTGCGCCTGGCCGGTTCGCCGTCGCGCGACGGCGACTGGTTCGACCTGGACGTGGAGGTGACGGTCGGCAGCGAAGCGGTGCCGTTCCAGCAGCTGTTCGCCGCCCTCGCGCAGGAGCAGTCGCACCTGATCCTGCCGTCGGGGACCTATTTCCCCCTCGACAACGACGAGCTGCGGCAACTGGCCGAGCTGATCGCCGAGGCACGCGCCCTGCACGACAGCCCTGGCGACGGCATCCGCCTCAGCCGGTTCCAAGCCAGCCTGTGGGACGACCTCTGCCGCATGGGGGTGGTCACGGCTCAGGCCAGCGCGTGGGAAGCCTCGGTACGGGCCCTGTCCGGGGCCACCGACCGGGTCGAGCACCCCACCCCCCAAGACCTGCGCGCCACCCTCCGGCCATACCAGCAGGTGGGGTTCAACTGGTTGGCCTTCCTCTACGAGCACCGTCTCGGCGGTGTGCTGGCCGACGACATGGGGTT
>JAJYAB010000248.1 GCA_021779775.1 Actinomycetes bacterium | reverse complement strand
CCACCCCCCCGCTCCCCGGGGGCCCACCCGAACAGCGCGACATCGTTCGGACGCCGGATGTGGTGGGCGGTCTTCGTGTCGACGCCGCACGCCCGCAGCGCCAGAAGGTGGGCGCTCCCCCGGTACTCGCGCAGCAGCGACAGCAGCTGCATCGTCCGGCCGGGCACGTCGGTCGCCCGGGGGAAGGTGGCCGCCGCTGCATACAAGGTGAGAGCCATCGGATCGGCTGCGGCGGCGACAGCCTCCGCTGCGGCGCAGAGCGCGTCGAGGCCGTCGACGTCCGGCAGATGGCGCCGTCCGTGGGCTGCCGCACATTCGAGGTACTCGGCTGCCGCCACCTTCGGATCGAGCACCTCACAGGCTGACGTCCAGAGATCGGCGAGCATCGTGGGGTTGAAGTACCCGAGGGCGCTGTGGGCCACGGAGGCATCCACATCGCCCAGCACTCCACCACGTCCCAGGAGGTAGAACCGGAACGGGTCGAGGCCAAGCTCGCCGGCCCGCTCCAAGGTCGCCGGAGCGAAGTAGTACGCGGGGCCGAGGGCACCGATCCTCGGGCAGACATCGTGCACCAGCTCTTCAGGAGTCATGTGCGCAGTGTAAGCGGCCGGGAAGCGGCGGCAGCGGACAGGGCCAGCAGCCCGATCAGCGAGCCGCCGGCGATGGCCGCGACGGCGACGGCGACGTACCCGACCTGCGCTCCCTCGGCGCCCTGCTTCCGTCGGCCGGGCGCCACCGAGTAGCGTTAGGGCATGCTCTCGTTCGTGATGGCCGCCGTCCTCGGGGTCGTGCTCTGCCAGGTGGCATTCGTCGTGACGACCGTGTTCCTCCACCGGGCGCTCTCCCACCGGTCGCTGACGCTGGCCCGGATCCCGACCTTTGGGTTTCGGGTCCTGACCTGGCTCATGACCGGCATCGTGCCCCGGCAATGGGTGGCCGTCCACCGCAAGCACCACGCCCATACCGACGAGGTCGGTGATCCACACTCTCCGGTGGTGTTGGGTTTCCCCAGGGTGCAATTCGGCAACGTGCTCCTATACCGGTCCGCCGCACGCGACAAGGCGGTCGTGGGCCGCTATGCCCGAGACTTGCCGCCCGACCGCTGGGACCGCGTCCTGTTCGACCACGGGCTGCTCGGGCTCGCGCTCGGTGTCGGCCTGCTCGTCGCCCTCATCGGATGGCAGCTGGCGGTGGTGGCGGCTGTGGTGCACACCGTCCTCTACCTGCTCGGGGGCGGAGCGATCAACGCCATCGGGCACACGTGGGGTAAGCGCCCGTTCGAGAACCTGGCCACCAATAACCAGTGGCTCGCCTGGCTGGTGGCAGGGGAGGGCCTGCACAACAACCATCACGCCGCCGCCACGTCGAGCCGGATGTCGCTTGCCAAGGGAGAAGTCGATCCGGCGTGGGGCATCATCCGCCTGCTGGTGGCTGTACGGTGGGCGACCTTGCGCCAGACGTCAGCCGGCCTGGCACCTGCGTCCGCAGCTGCGTCCGCCGCCAGCTGAGGGGGTAGCGGCCGGGGTTTGCCGGACCTGGGCGCCGCGGCCATCAGCTATCAGGCGACAGCTTCAGGTTGGCGCCCGGCATGCCGATACGTCATGAGGGGTGGCCGTTTGCCCGTGCGGTCGGACAGGAGACGAGGGTGACAGCCCGATCGAGATGGTGGCAGATCGCCTACTGCACGGCCCTCGATCCGATCAAGGCCAGGGTGGCCATGGTGGCCATCACCTTCGGGTACGCCGGATTGGTCGTGCCCATACTGGCTGTCGCGCTCCCGCACCCGGGCATCCACTTCCGCTGGTGGGCGTTCTGGGTGATCGTGGCCGTCGCCTGCGTCGAGGGTGCAGTGATGGCGCTCGACCTGAGACGTCTGATCGGCCACGACTTCGGTCAGACGATCCCCGCGTGGAAGGTGCTCGCCCAGGTGCTCGCCGCCGTGGGGGCCGCGGGGATCGCCGACTATGCCGGCGGCAGCCGGGGGATCTTCGGCGTGCTCATCGTCCTGCCCGTGCTGATCGCCTCGGTGGTCGGCAACTGGCCGTTCATCGGGGTCGTCTGGCTGGCCTCGATGACCATGCTCGGCGTCTCCTCGGCAGCGGGCGGGATCCACCTGGGAGCGCTCCCCTTGGTGCTGGCCGTCTACGGATCCTCGTCGCTTGGCGCCTCGGCCATGTACTGCAACATCCGCGATGCCCACCTGCGCAGCAGCGACCGCTTCGACCGGATGGCACAGACCACCGAGGTCATCCTCCGAACGGAGGGCGTCGACGAGGCGATGGGCAGCTTCCTACCGCTTGTCGGCGGCCTGACCGAGGTCGAGCGGGTCACCGCGTACCGGTCGGGACCCACGGGCATGGTGCTCCTGGCCACCTGGCCCGATGACGCCAAGCCCACCGTCGGCACGCCGGACCGGCCCCCCGAAGGCGCACCAGACATGGCACTCCTCGGCGGCGACACCCCCTACACCATCGCCGACAAGGCCACCGTGCTGCGCGCATGGACCGGCGACGGCCAAGCGCTCGCGGTCGTCGCCGAGCGGGCCCGGCCCGCATGGTGGAACGAGGTCTCGTACGAGTCGTCGGTCCGCCAGCTGGCCATCGAGCTGGGACTGCTCGTGCACCACAACCAGTTCCTGGTGCAGCTCGACGCGCTGGCACGCACCGACGCGCTGACCGGGTTGGCAAACCGGCGCGAGCTGATGGGACGGCTCGAACGTGAGCAGGCCCGCGCCCTGCGGCAAGGCGCGCCGCTCTCGGTGGCCATGATCGACCTCGACCTCTTCAAGGAGTACAACGACGCCTTCGGGCACCTGGAAGGCGACGCGGTGCTTGCCAACATCGGCGCTGCCCTTGCCGAGCGCGCCCGCGACACCGACGTGGTGGCTCGCTATGGAGGAGAGGAATTCTGCGTGGTCCTCCCGGACACGGACCTGGCAGGAGCTACTGCGCTGACTACCGAGCTGGCCTGCCGCGTCCGGCACGTCCCGGCCAACCGGGTCGTGACCTGCTCTGCCGGGGTCGCCCAATGGACAGCCGGGCAGAGCGCCGACGACGTGCTGCGTATCGCCGACGACGCCCTCTACCGGGCGAAGGCTGCCGGGCGTGACCAGGTCGTGATGGCCGGCTGTCCGCGGCCCACCACCCGGGTCCCTAGGCTGGGGCCATGAGCATCCTCACCGAAGAAGACATCGCCCTGCTCCACGAGCGGCAACTGGCCCATGTGGCGACCGTGGAGGCCGACGGCACCCCGCACGTCACCCCCGTCTGGGTCGACACGGACGGGGAGCACATCGTGTTCAACACGGCCAAAGGCCGGATCAAGCACCGGAACCTGAGCCGTAACCCGGTGATCGCCGTATCGGTCGTGGACAAGGCCAACGACTACCGGACCCTGTGGGTGAAGGGAACCGCCGACATGGTCGACGACGGGGCCGACGCCCACATCGACAAGCTGGCGAAGAAGTACCTCGACAAGGACACCTATCCCTTCCGCCAGCCCGGCGAGGTCCGCGTCATCGTCCGGGTCACCCCCACAGAGAGGCTCACGCAGGGCTGACCCGAAGCGCCGACAGATGATCGAGCAGCACTCGGGAGATCACGCCGAGCTGGGCCAGCTGGTCCTGCGACAGGCCGTCGAGGAGATGCTTCCGGACGCTCGCCACGTGGTGCGGCGCTGCAGCGCGTAAGGCGGCGAACCCGTTGCCGGTGAGCACGGCGAGCTGGCCGCGGCGGTCGGACGGGCAGCTGTCACGCCGGACCCAGCCGACATGCTCGAGCCGGGCCACCGCGTGCGACAACCGGCTACGCGAGGACTGCGACCGGTCAGCCAGCTCGCTCATCCGCATGGTCCGCCCGGGTGCCTCCGACAGCCGGACCAGAATCTCGTAGTACTGCAGCGGGATGCCGGCGTGACGCTGCAGATCGCGCTCGAGGTGCTCGGCCAGCA
>JAJYAB010000247.1 GCA_021779775.1 Actinomycetes bacterium | reverse complement strand
GTCGAAGTGGGCGGGACGGTCGGCGATATCGAGAGCCTTCCGTTTCTCGAAGCCATTCGCCAGATGAAAGCGGACGCGGGCCCTGGAAACGTGCTTTTCGTTCACCTTACTTTGGTTCCTTATATCAGCGCGGCGGCCGAGCTCAAGACGAAACCCACGCAGCACAGCGTGAAGGAACTTCGAGAGATCGGAATTCAGCCCGATATTCTGCTTTGCCGCTCCGATCGCAAGCTCCCGAAGGAAGTGAAAGAGAAAATCGGCCTTTTCTGCAACGTCCCGGCGGATCAGGTTTTCAGCGCCGTCGATGTCGAGACGGGCGCGGTCGAGGCGGTCAGTCCCATGGGGGCCGGGATCGTGGGACCGGACGATCTCGCCCTGGATCCGGAAGGCAACATCTATGCCACCGAGATCACGGAAGGCCGCGTCGTCGTCCGGTGCCGTAAGGCCGGTCCTGGGCCAGTCGCCCTGGTCCAGGACGCCCCGCAGGTACAGCCGCTCGCCGTTGAGCGTCAGCTGCTCGCCGTCCACCTCGATCCGGCGCAACCCCGCGGTGACCCGGACGTGGTCGCCACCCGCACCCTCACCGACCGTGAACCGGAGGCCGTACAGATGGGGGTCTGCCGGCGACCACAGGTGCGGCGTCCGCAGCTCCACCCGGCCGGTGAACCGGCCGCGGTCGTCGGACGTCAGCGTCGTCGACTCACCGGAGCCGTCCACGACGACGTCGACGCGTGTCCGGCTCGGCGAGTCGCCGACGACCGTGCCCGTGACGTCGAACCCGGTCAGCGAGTCTCCGCGCACCGCGACGGTCTGGACGTACGTCCGCCCGCGGGCCTCGAGCCAGACGCTCTGCCAGATGCCGGACGTCGGGGTGAACGAGACGCCGTCGTAGTCGTCCCGCGGGATGGAGCGCTGCTTGCCGTGGGGGATCAGCCGCTTGTCGGCGGGCGCGTCGACCTCGACCGTCAGCTCCACCTCGGCGCCCGCGGTCGCACGATCGGTGACGTCGAGCTCGAACGAGGTGTACCCGCCGACGTGCGTGCCGGCCTCGAGGCCGTCGACGAGGACGCGCGCCCGGTGGTGCACCGCGCCGAAGCACAGCACGATGCTCGCCCCGGCCCACCCGGCCGGGACCGGGACGCGACGGCGGTAGACGCCCCGCTCGAGCCAGGTGCGGTGCACGCCGGAGGCCTCGGTCTCCCAGGCGAAGGGGACGGTGATGGTCGCCGAGCCGTACTCCGACTCGAACGACCAGGGGCCGTTCAGCAGCAGCCAGCGATCGGACCGGTCCCGGTCCGGCCGGGGGTACTCGGGCTTGGGCACGGCGGTGACGGCCGTTCCGCGCACCACGGCGTGGCTCGCGTCGATGTTCTGGGTCACTGGGCACATGGGGGTCGAGGGCCTTTCACGGTCGGCACGGTCGGCACGGTCGGCAGGAGCGGCACGTCGGGATCAGCCCTTGACACTTCCGGCGATGATCCCGTTGATGAAGTGCCGTTGAAGCACGATGAAGACGATCAGCAGGGGTACGAGGGCGACCGAGCTGGCCGCCAGCAGCTCGCCGGTCACCGTCGCGTAGTCGGCCCCGATGCGGTTGCCCGTGATGTTCTGGGCGAGGGTGGACAGCACCACCTGGAGCGTCGCCATCCGCTGCGAGCTCGCGACGACGACGGGCCAGACGAAGTCGTTGTAGATGTTCATCACGGTCAGAACGGCAAGCCCCGCGATGCTCGGCCGGATCACCGGCACGACGATCCGCCAGAAGATGCCGAACTCGCCGCAGCCGTCGACGCGGGCGGCGTCGAGGAGCTCGTCCGGCACCACGGCGATGACCTGCCGCATCCAGAAGATGGCGAACGCGTCGACCGCCCCCGGCAGGATCAGCGCCTGGTAGGTGTTCACCCACCCGAGCTGCTTCATCTCCAGGAGCAGCGGGATGATCAGCACGATCGTCGGCAGCATCAGGGTGATCAGCACCGTGCCGAAGAGCAGGTTCTTCAGGGGGAACGCGTACTTGGCGAAGCCGTACGCGGCGAGCGGTGCGAAGAACAGCGTGAGCGAGCCCTTGACCGCGAGCACCACCAGGGTGTTGGCGAAGCCGCGACCGATCGGCACGTCGGCGAGCATCCCGGTGAAGTTCGACAGCGTCAGGTGCGCCGGGTCGAGGCTGAGCGGGGACCCGATGATCTCCCGCGCCGGCTTGAAGGCCGAGAGGACCGCCCACAGGACCGGCGCCAGGAAGGCGAGCGCCAGCAGGAGCAGGAAGACGTGCGATCCCACGGGGCGCGGTGCGTGCCGCTGACGGCGGTGGCCCGCGCCCGTTGCCGGTTCCGCCGATGCGGTGAGTGCGGCCACGGTCAGTCCTCCGCTCGGAGCAGGCGTACGAAGAGGAGCGACAGAGCCATCACGAGGATGACCAGCAGGAACGAGTTGGCCGCCCCCGTCCCGAGGTCCGACCGCCCGATGCTGTTGTAGAGGTACAGGCCGGCGGTGGTCGTGGACGAGTACGGGCCGCCCTTGGTGACGACGTACGGCTCGGCGAACATCTGCACCACGGCGAGCGTCTGCATCACCACCGCGAACATCAGGGTCCGCCGCACCAGGGGCACCGTGATGCTCCACAGCCGCCGGAACCGCGACGCGCCGTCGAGGCTCGCCGCCTCGTAGACGGCGCCGTCGATCGCCTGCAGACCGGAGAGCAGGATGATGACGATGAAGCCGGTGGTCTTCCAGAGGAAGAGCAGCGCGAGCGTGGGCTTCGCCCAGGTGCTGCTGACCAGCCAGCCGACCGCCGGCAGCCCGAGCAGCCCGAGCACCCGGTTCACCGCCCCGTAGTCCTTGTCGAAGACGACCACCCAGATCTGCGCGATCGCGACGAGCGGGGTGACGAACGGGACCAGGAACGCCACCCGGTAGAAGCTGCGCATCCGCAGCTTCGCGTTGTCCAGCAGCACCGCCGCCAGCAGGGCGACCACGAGCTGGACCGGGATGATCAGCAGCCACATCGCCCCCGAGTTCGCGAGCGACGCCCAGAAGGCGGGGTTGGTCAGCAGGTAGGTGTAGTTGCCCCACCCGACCCACTGGGCGCTCCCGGCACCGTGCCAGCTGGTGAAGCTCAGCCGCAGGGTGAACAGCATCGGGTAGACGCCGAACGCCGCGAACAGGGCGATGAACGGGAGCACGAACACGTACGGGGCCAGCCGTCGCCGCAGCGGGGATCGTGCTGATCCCCGCCGCGGCGCGAGCCGGGTGGTCCGAGGCGCGTCGGTGACGGTGCCGAGTGCCAACGGATCTCCTCTCAGGGGTGGTGCGGACCGACCGACGAGCCCGCTACTGGCGGGCGACCAGGTTCTTCTGGATGTCGGCGGTCGACTGGTCGATCACCTGCTGCGGCGTCATGGTCCCGTCGAGCATCTTCTGGACGTTGTTGCCGAGGTAGTCGACGGCGCCGGCCCACCACTTCGGCGTGGGCACCCCACCGGGGATCTGGTTGCCCGCCTCGACGGCGGTCTTCCACAGGTCCTGGTTGCCGAGGGCCGGCGAGGTGCCGAACAGCGGCTTGTTCGGGTCGGCGGCCGGCTTGTACGCCGGGATCGAGGTGTCCAGCCCGTTCGGGTACACCGTGTTGGGGCCGTAGACGGCGGTGTAGCCGGCGGGGTCGAACATGAGGAACTGGTAGAAGAGCCACGCCAGCTGGGAGTTCTTGCCCGCCTTGGGCAGCACGAAGGACGAGCCGCCCATCGCACCGCTGCGGGCCCCGCCGGCCTGCCACGCGGGCAACGGCATCGCCCGCCAGTCACCGGAGGTCGCCTTCAGCTGCTGCTCAGGCGCGAAGTCGAACCAGATGGCCCAGGGGTAGAACACCTCCTTGGACGAGTCGAGCGCTCCGACGTCGCTCTGGCTGAGGTACTCGGCCCGCGTCCCCAGCCCTTGCTTCTGGACCGAGTCGAGCCAGCCCAGGATC
>JAJYAB010000246.1 GCA_021779775.1 Actinomycetes bacterium | reverse complement strand
ATGGAACATCGGCGCCTCGGCCGCTCGGGCTTGCAGGTGAGCGTCCTCTCCTTCGGGTCATGGGTCACTTTCGGAGACCAGGTCGACATCGGTGCTGCCGCCGACTGCCTGGCGGCCGCAGGCGACGCAGGGGTGAACTTCTTCGACAACGCCGAGGCGTACGCCGGCGGCGAGTCGGAGCGGATCATGGGCCAGGCCATCGCCCGTCTCGGCTGGGAGCGCCACCGCTACGTCGTGTCCACCAAGCTCTTCTGGGGCGTCCACGACGACGTGGTGAACATGCGCAACACCTTGAACCGCAAGTACCTGCTCCACGCGATAACGGGCTCCCTGGAGCGGTTGGGGCTCGACTTCGTCGATCTCGTGTTCTGCCACCGCCCTGATCCCGCCACGCCCATCGAGGAGACCGTGTGGGCGATGTCCGACATCGTCAGCCGAGGACAGGCCCTGTACTGGGGGACGTCGGAGTGGCCGGCGGACGACATCCGCGCCGCTTGGGACATCGCGGAGCGCCACCACCTGCACAAGCCGGTCATGGAGCAGCCGCAGTACAACCTGCTCAGCCGGCGCAAGGTCGAGCGCGAGTACGCCCGCCTGTACGACGACATCGGGCTCGGCCTGACGACGTGGAGCCCGCTGGCCTCGGGGCTCCTCACCGGCAAGTACCTCGACGGCGTGCCGGACGGCAGCCGAGGTGCGCTGCCCGGCTACGAGTGGCTGCGCAGCAGCCTTACCGACGAGTCGGCCAACCGGAAGGTGCGAGCCCTCTTGGGCATTGCCGACGACCTGGGATGCTCGCTAGCCCAGCTGGCCATCGCCTGGTGCGCCCGCAATCCCCGGGTTTCGACGGTCATCACCGGGGCGAGCCGCGCCGAGCAGGTCACCGAGAACATGGGCGCTCTCGACGTGCTCGCCCAGCTCGACGACGAAGTCATGGACCGGATCGACAGGGCCGTCAGGTGAGCAGCGCCCGTCATCCGGCCTGCAGGAGCTCGGCCCGGAGCTGGCTGGCTGCGCGAGCGATGCCGAGGTCATCGGCGAGCCCCTCGAACGAGCCGTGGTCACGCCGCACGCCCGCCAGGAAGCCTGCCATCGACTCTGGGGAAGCAGAAAGCAGCGCGGGCGCGTAGCGCTCGACCAGCGCGGACGATTCAGCGCTGTCCGAGACTGACGTGCGCAACGATCCCAGGAAGCGTTCCACGGCAACCTGACTGAGGGCGTAGTCGGCGACGATGACCTCGTCAGGCACGCCCAGCAGCCCGAGAACGACAGCCGCCAGCACGCCCGTCCGGTCTTTGCCGACGCTGCAGTGGAACACTGCCGGCAACGCGGCCGGTGCCGCCAGGACCTCGACCGCCGATACGACGGCGGCCGAAGCGTCGACCAGGATATTGGTGTAGCGGGCGCTGACGAAGCGATGGTCGTCCCACTGCGCGGCTTCGTCGGCACCCGGCAGGGACTCGGTGAACGGCAAATGGTGATAGCGGACCGTCTCGTGGGCGAACCTTCCCCGGTTGGCCACCTCTCCGGGGCTGCGCAGGTCGACGACCGTGGCCACTTCGAGCGCTGCGAGTGAGGCCATCGCCTCGTCGCTCAACCCGACCAGCCCGTCGGAACGAAAGAGCCGGCGCCAGCGGGTCGTCATGCCTCCGGCGGCCGGGTACCCGCCCAGGTCGCGGAAGTTGAAGCACCCGGCCACCTCTACATGACGGGCCAGGTCCACGACCCATCACCCTAGTGGGATCGGTCGAGGTTCCGGTCGACCTGGGTTTCTGCACTCCAGGAAGACTCCAGGAAGATGGTCCGCTCCAAGAAGATGGTCCGCTCAGCCGCGTGGTGTAGAACCCTTCGCGATGACCCCGCTCGATGCCGTGGCCGTGGCCGTTGCCGGCCTGGCCGCCGGTGCGGTCAACGCTGTGGTCGGCGCAGGATCGCTCATCACCTTTCCCACGCTGCTCGCCGTCGGGCTGCCGCCCGTGCTGGCCAACGTCAGCAACACGGTCGGCCTCGTTCCCGGGTCGCTCAGCGCCGTCGTAGGCTACCGGCACGAGCTGCGCCATCAGCGGCAGCGTGCCCTGCGGCTGGCCGCCGCTTCAGCGGTCGGGGGTGTCGTGGGGGGCGCAGCGCTCCTGATCTTGCCGGACGGCGTCTTCCGCCGTGCCGTTCCAGTGCTGATCCTCGGAGCCTGCCTGCTGATGGCGGCACAGCCCAGAGTGGCCCGATGGCTAGCCAGCAGGGAAGAAGGCCATCCCGATGGGGGCCGACCGCTGCTCGGCGGCGTGCTCGGAACCGGAGTGTACGGCGGCTACTTCGGGGCCGCCCAGGGCGTGGTCCTGATGGCGCTGTTGGGAATGTTCGTCGATGACGACCTGCAGCGCCTGAACGCAGTGAAGAACGTGCTGGCCTTGGTGGCCAACACGGTAGCGGCAGTGTTGTTCGTCGTGGCAACGGCCGTCTCGTGGCGATCGGCAGCACTGATCGCCGTCGGGTCGGTGATCGGCGGCCAGGTGGGCGCCCACGTCGGACGGCGCCTCACCCCAGCCGTGCTGCGCGCAACCGTGGTCATCGTAGGAAGTGTGGTGGCCCTGATCCTGTTCGCCCAGTACTACGCCTGAGCGGCGGATGCCTTGGCCCGACGGTACGCCCAGGCCCGGGTGCCCGTACCAAGCGGCAGCCGGAGACGCCGGGTCGCAGGACGCGACGCCGGAGGCGTTCCTTCGCGCTACGACCACTGCCGGTACTGCGGACGGCCAGTCGGACGGTCCTGTCTGCCGACGCTGCCGATCACGCAGGGGTGCGTGGGGGTGCGTGGGATGGCGCGACCGCAATCAGCGATGGGCAAGAGGCCGGGCCTGCGCTGATGTCGGCACACCGGGCGCAGACCGCTTCCGGCACGATGCCCTTACGGATCAGCATGCCGAAGATGGAGCAACCGAGGCAGAAACCGGCGGCCGACTCGAGCAGGGCAGCACTCGCGAGCAGCGACAGCACGACCTGGGCGGGGATCCACCAGCCGCCGAATGCGAGCGCCGTGGCGGTGACGGAGAAGGTGGCGCCGATCCCCTGGGCAAAGCGCTTCGGCGGGCCGGAGACGAAGCGCGGCCGCGCCGGTAGGAGCGGCGTCACCACCCGGGTGGCGAACTGGCCGAGAGGGCTCAGCGTAGGACCCGTCAGGACCCGGGCGACGAAGCCGCCGGCGAGGGCGAGGGCCAGCCACCGGTCGCTGGTCACCGCCGTGACCAGGGCAAGGACGAGCACTCCAGCGGCCACCGCCCGGGCCGACACCTCGTTGACGGGATCGGGAAAGGAGAAGACGGCGCGCGCCTGGTGGGTGGGGCGGGCTCGGACGGCGAGTTGCTCGGCGACAGTCGTCATCGTGGTACTCCTTCCGCTTATTGTCGAGCATACTGGTCGGGTTTCACGTCCTGTCCAGCGATGTGTGGCGGCGCGGCGTCTCGCCTCGCTCACCGCCTACAGTTGGGAACACGGTACGGCTCGCGCCGCCGACTCGGGGACGTAGCTCAGCTGGCTAGAGCACCTGCTTTGCAAGCAGGGGGTCGTGGGTTCGAGTCCCATCGTCTCCACATATGCCTTGACCTGCCAGTATGGGCGGTCAGAGGGAACAGGATGCGAACCGTCGGTCGGGATCGCTCCGGGACTATTTCGACAGATCTCAGCTTGACGGGTGCCCTTCGGGCCTGTGGGACGAGTAGCCGGCGGCGGCGAGCCATACTCGGGCACGGCCTCGTTGGCGCTCGTCGGAAAAGGCGTACCAGCGTTCGAGTTCGCCAGGCCAGCGGGCCAGGAGGTCCTTGAAGCAACGGAACGCCCCTCGACCCGAGATGGCAACAGACAGGAGATCGGCCCGATCCTCATTCCGGACCGTCTCGATGAAGTCCTCCATGTCCCGATAGGCATCGCGGGAGCCCTCGCACCACACCGCCAGCCAGCGATCCGGGTCCTCATC
>JAJYAB010000245.1 GCA_021779775.1 Actinomycetes bacterium | reverse complement strand
GGGCTACTGCCGATCCGCCACGTCGACCGGGCCGACGGCCACTATGTGGATGAGTATCGAGGTGTGCTCGGCACCACCTACAACCGAATCCGGCTGACGCTCGGTTACGAGATCCAGCGCGCATCCACGACCGAGAAGGTGAGCTGATGCCTACGCCAGACGCGATCATCTCCGGGGTCAGAGACGAGCTTCTGCGCTACTACGACACCACATACCGCCTCGCCGATCATGGGCTCATGGCGGAGCGAGCATCGCTGCTGCGCCGCCAAGGCATCGTCTTCGGAGAGCCGTTCATCGAGCTGCTTCCCCAATACCCACTGGCAGGCGACCACGACGGCACGGTCCGCACTCCAGCGGGCTCGCTTGAGATGGCCGGGGCGCCCCCAATCCTCGCTGAGCTGATCGAGGAGGTGATGCTCGACGGCGTGCCACGCCCTCGACGCCTCTTCGCCCACCAAGAGGAAGCTCTGGCCGCGTCCTTCGGCCGCAACGAGCACGTCGCGCTCACCTCGGGAACCGGGTCGGGGAAGACGGAGGCCTTCCTACTCCCTATCCTGAGCCGCCTCACTGCCGAAGCCCAGGGGTGGGCGGCGCCCGCCCAGGACGCGGAGGGTGGCAGGTGGTGGGCTCACGGGCCCCGACGCATCCCTCAGCGAAATCCCGCCGGCCACCGCCCTGCAGCGGTGCGGGCCCTCGTCCTGTTCCCCATGAACGCGCTGGTTGAGGACCAGCTCGTCCGCCTGAGGCGCTACCTCGACGGTGACACGGCCCGCTCGTGGTTCGACCGACACCTCGGCGGGAACCGCTTCTACTTCGGCCAGTACACGGGACGGACCCCAGTCGCAGGCAAGAAGGACGAAAAGCCCTACAAGCGGCAAGCGCTGCGCGAGCAACTCCGTCGAGCCGAACGGGAATGGCTCGCCGTGGAGCGGCTGCTCGCCTCCGACGCCGACGGACGAGTGGACCGTGACGCTCGATTCGTCATCCCGAGGGTCGACGCCTCAGGATCGGCGGAGATGCGGAGCCGCTGGGACATGCAGGACGCGCCGCCGGACATCCTCATCACGAACTTCTCGATGCTGAGCATCATGCTCGGCCGAGACGAGGAGTCCGAGATATGGGCGAGGACCGAGGAGTGGCTGGCCCAGCCATCCAGCGTCTTCACGCTCGTCATCGACGAGCTGCACATGTACCGAGGAACCCCGGGAACCGAGGTCGCCTACCTCATCCGGCGGCTCCTGCGAAAGCTCGGCCTACACCAAAACCCCGAAAAGCTGCGGGTGATCGCACCGACGGCATCACTCGGAGACGAGGGCGACGACTACCTTCGAGCGTTCTTCGCATCGGAGCAACCATTCCGCCGGGTCGACGCTGCGCCGATTGCGACGAGAGGGGCCCGAGAGCAGCTCCAGCTCACCGAGCGCGACGTGGCGTCCGCACGCTCCTCGACCGACGCCAGCGAGACCGTCCGGCGAGGCGACGTGACGGACTCCATCCGGTCGATCGCCGAGCGATTCGACGCGACCCTTCGCGAGGTACCGGTGGCCGACGGGCGACCGCGCGCCCTTCCTCTCTCGCTCTTGGAGGAGGGCCTGTTCCCCGACCTCTCCGCTGACGAGCGGCGCCAGCGGGCGCACGACCTCTACGCGCTTCTTGAGCGCGCCGAAGGGGACCAGGTACGCCTCCGCCTGCACCTTCTCTTCAACGTGCTGCCCGGCCTCTGGGCGTGCTCAAACCCGGACTGCAACCAGGTGTCGCCCGAGCACCGCCGGGAAGGGCGGACAGTCGGGCGCATCTACAACCAGCCCGAGATCACCTGCGGATGCGGCGGACGCGTCCTTGAGCTTCTTTACTGCCAAAGCTGCGGCGAGGTGCTCCTCGGCGGCTATCGACCAGCAGAGTCCCAAGGTGGCCGGGACTTCCTCGTACCATTCCTCGCCGATCTGGAGCGCCTGCCCGACCGGGTGGTCACCGAGCGAACGGCGGTCAACTACGTCGTCTACTGGCCGAAGCCCCCAGCTGCCCGACAGCCGGTGCGCCGCGACCGCACCTGGGGCGGCCTCACCTTTGCCTTCAAGCAGGCGGACATGACGCCACAGACCGGCATGATCCGAAGGCTCCCCCAAGGCAGCACTGGCTGGGCCCTCGACATCACCGGCGCCGACCATGCCACCCTCAAGCGGGTCCAGGGGCTGCCACTGCACTGCCCGGGCTGCGATGAGGTTCGCTTCCCCTACCGAAACCGTCGCCGCCTGCCGCCGACGGACCCCGCCGGCAAGCGCTCGCCGATCCGGACCATGGGCCTTGGGTTCTCGCGCGTCACCCAGATCCTCTCCGGTGCCGTGCTCAGCCAGCTCCCCGCCGACCAGCGCCGACTGGTTGTCTTCAGCGATAGCCGGCAGGACGCGGCGCGCATCGGCCCAGATCTCGCCCGGAACCACTTCCAAGACATCTTGCGGGCGGAACTCGTTGCAGCGCTTGACGAGCGCGCCAACCTTGCAATGGCCGAGAGAGCCGTCGCAGGAGACACCTCGGAGGAGGCAGTCGTCGCATACGCGCAGCTCCGCGAGCAGATGCCGGCCCTCGCCGACGCCCTCGCACGCCCGCAGCACCTCCGGACCGACGCCGACAAGGCGCTCATCCACGCCGGCCAGTGGGAGCTCGAAGCCCCTACAATCGAGCAGCTCATCGATCGGGTGGAACTCGGGCTCGCCACCCTCGGGCTCAATCCCGGCGGCCCCGGACCCTCCCTGTTTGAGGCGGCCGACGGCCGCCACTGGCACGAGCTGTACTCGTGGGACGGGACCCGGATGACGCGGCGAGGGGCGCTTCCAGAGAACCTCAACGACTTCCGGACGCTCATCCGAGGCACTCTCACCGCTGCGGTGCTCTCGAACCTTTTCAGCGGGGTGGGACGCGACATCGAGTCCCTGGTCCTCGGCATGGTCGCGCCGCTTCGCGCGGACCTCCCACCTGCGCAGCTCTCCGGGCTCGGCCAGGACACCTTCGCCGAGGTCGCCCACTCCGCGCTGCGCATCCTGTGCCTACGCCTGCGGTTCCCCGAGGCCGAGCGAGACCCATCGACCTCGCCCGGCGCGCATCTGCGCTCCTTCCTCAAAACCATCGCCGACGCTCGTGGCCTCGTGCTCGACGACCTGATCCAGGACGTCGCAAACGCGGTCGGCACGCCGACCAGCGACTGGCTCTTCCACCCCCATCAGGTTCGCCTCCTGCGTGCGTTACCGCTTCCCCAGCCATCAGCGCCTTGGCTGATGACCGGGCATGCTGGCCAGGGCGAGCTGTGGATCTGGCCGTGCAGCCGATGCCTTCGCGTCCACCTGCACCCCTCCGCCGGCATCTGCACCGCCTGCTTCGCGCCGCTGCGAGCCCCGGAGCCATTCCGCCCCGACGACTCCGAATTCTTCGAGACCGACTACTACCGACACCTGGCGACCGCCAACGAGCGAGTGTTCCGTCTCAACGCCGCCGAGCTCACCGGGCAGATCGGCGCAGCCGAGGGCGCCGATCGCCAGGCCCGCTTCCGGCGCATCCACGCATCGGCCGTCGACTCGCCAGAGCTGTACGAGAAGATCGAGCGGACCGAGGGAATCGATGTCCTCAGCGTCACGACGACGATGGAGGCAGGCGTCGACATCGGGTCGCTCAACGCCGTCGCCCTCGCCAACATGCCGCCCCAGCGGTTCAACTACCAGCAGCGGGTGGGTCGAGCCGGACGTCGCCGCTCGCCGCTCTCCATCGCCTTCACTGTGTGCCGCGGTACCCGAACCCATGACCAGCACTACTTCACTCACCCGGAGCTCATCACCGGCGACCCGCCGCGCGCCCCCTACATCGACACTCGCAACACCGACATCGCGCAGCGAGTCGTCGCGCTCGACGTGCTCGCCGAGGCGTTCTTCGCCTACCGAGCGGATCACCCACAGTTCGACGCCGGCTACAGCAGCCACGGCG
>JAJYAB010000244.1 GCA_021779775.1 Actinomycetes bacterium | reverse complement strand
AACCCCGACGACGCCATGATGCTGCCCAATGGGGACATCGTCACCGCCGACATCAAGAACTGCCGGATCCTGGTCCTCGACCCGCCGTCGCTGACGCCGCTCAAGATCATCGGTGAGACCACCAACTCCTGCTACCACCTGCCCCCGCAGCGCTGGGGCAGCCCCAACGGCGCCTTCCCGATGCCGAACGGCCAGTACCTCGTGACAGAGATCAACGGCGACTGGGTCGACGAGCTGAACCTCGCCACAGGCGCAGTGGGTTTTATCACCCACCCGCCGGGTTTCACCTACCCGTCGGACACGAACGAGGTGTCGCCGAACGTCTTCCTGAGCGCGAACTACGCCAATCCGGGCGCGGTGGAGGAATTCACCTCGTCGGGCACCCTGCTGTGGCAGTACGCCCCGACTGGCGCCGGGGCGCTCAACCAGCCGTCGCTGGCCCTGCCGCTTCCCAATGGGGACGTCATCCTCAACGACGACTGGAACCACCGGGTGATCGTGGTCGATCCCAAGACGAACCAGGTCGTCTGGCAGTACGGCCATACCGGCCAACTGGGCGCCGCTCCCGGCTATCTCGACAAACCCGACGGCATCGACCTGGCGCCGCCGTACTCTTTCACGATGGTGCACAAGTCGACCATGGGCCTGCCGTGAGCCCCGCCATCCGCGCGAATGCCCCCGGCCGATCGGGTGCACCCGATCGGCGGCTCGGCGGGCGCCATCGACGTCGCTCCAGCCGATCCCGACACCGATCGAGTGCCGGGATCGCCATGGTGGGCGGCGGTGGCCTGGTGCTCCCGGCCCTCGGAATCCTCGTGATCGCCGTCGTCGTCTTCGGCACCGTCCAGTGGCTGCGCCCAGCACCGGCGGCGACGGTACGCGCCATGGACACCACGTTCACGCTGGCCGGCAACCCGGCACTGCCTTGGCCGAAACTGGGCGAAGCCGCCCTGGCCGTCAGCGGGGTCGGTCTCGTCGGGTCGAGCGGGTCGACGGTGCCGGTACCGATCGCCAGCATCACCAAGGTCATGGTGGCACTGCTGGTCCTGCGCGACCACCCGCTCGCATCGGGCCAGTCGGGACCGTCCATTACGATCACCCCGGCGGACGTCACCCAGTACCAGACCGACGTGAGCGAGCAGCAGTCGGTGGTGGCAGTCATCGCCGGTGAGCAGCTCACCGAGCTGCAGGCGCTGCAGGCGCTCCTTATCCCGTCGGCCAACAACATCGCCGACACGCTCGCCGTGTGGAACAGCGGGTCGGTCTCGGCGTTCGTGACGGCCATGAACGCCGAGGCCGTCACGCTCGGCCTCACCCACACCCACTTCGTGGGCCCGAGCGGGTTCGCGCCGGGATCGGTGAGCACACCGCAGGACCTCATCCGCCTCGGCCAGGCCGCCATGGCCAATCCGGTGCTCGCTTCGATCGTGGCTATGCCGGCGGTCACCCTGCCGGTGGCCGGGACGCTGCAGAATTACGACTACGACCTCGGGCACGGTGGCTTCATCGGCATCAAAACGGGCTCCGATGGGCAGGCCGGCGGCTGCTTCCTCTTCGAGGCGAAGCTCCCTGTCCCGGGTGGCACGGCGACCGTCGACGGCGCCGTGCTCGGGCAGCAGGCCGCCCCCATCGTCCAGAGCGCGCTGACCGCATCGAGCGGGCTGGTCCAGGCCCTGGCCTCCCAGCTCGCCGACCGGCAGCTGATCCACCGGGGCCAGCAGGTGGCCGAGGTGGTGACACCGTGGGGTGCTCGCACGACCGCCGTCACCACGCAGTCGCTGTCGATGCTCGCCTGGCCCGGGTTCGACCTGGCTGGGCATCTCCACGTCGACCGGATCGGCTCCACCTTGCAGCGTGGCCAGCGGGTTGGCACCCTGGACGTCGATGTCGACGGGACCACGCACGCTATCCCGGTGGTCACCGCCGGTGTGGTGCACGGCCCGGGGCTCGGTTTCAAGCTCGGCAACCTCTGAGCTTCGGCCTCGGACTAACCGCCGATAATGTATCTTATGTAAAGTAACGCTCAGCCCAGGACGCAGCTCAGCCCGGAGCAAGACTGGAGTACGCCACTGCCCCGCTCGGAGCTGTCACCGTGACTTCCTTGCCCCAGGCGCTGAAGCTCACCTGCTCCTTGGCTCTCTGGCCGTTGCCGGCTGCCGTGCCATGGCTGGCGACCGGCAGGTGCGGCGCCCTGGCGGCGACGTCGAGGATGATCGTGCCGGACTGCCCCGCGGCCGAGTTGCCCGGCAGGCCCCCGCTGAGCTCGATGACGTCCTGGCCGTCGACACGCCGGGTCCCCACGACCTTGACGGTTCCTCCCGGGGCGAACTCCCTGAGCAAGATGCTGCCCGAGAGGATGCTGGCGAAGCCGACATAGGGAGGATCCTGCGGGCGAAGGGAGATCCACTGGCCACTGTGGGCAGCGGCCACGGCGGCGGGAAGGCCGAGGGCTGACTGCAGGCTGGCCGCCGACCCCCGGATGTACCCCATCCCCCCGACGGTTGCCACGTCCAACGACGCCCCTGAGGCCTGCACCGAGAGCTGGGCTGCCCCCGACCCGAGATCTCCCGTCAGTCGCTGGGTCTGGCTCGTGTCGGTGCTGGTGTCGTCGATGTGGAACCAGGCGGCGTGCGCCGCTGCCGCCAGCGACGCGGCCACGATCTGGGCTCCGGTCTTGCCCCGCAGATCGTGGGGCAGCCCGGCCGAGGCGGACGGGGATCCTCCACAGGCACCGAGCGCCAGACCGGGAACGACCAGGCAGGCGAGGGCAAGCTGGCGGTAGGTGGCGCGCATCGCAGCGAGCGTAGCGGGCGCAGGAGTAGCCTGGGAGTACTGGGCGAATGCTGCGGAGGTGCTCCGATGTCCGATGTCCTGTCCGAGCCGACCACCCGGGTGCCAGTCCCCCCCACCTTCGACTCGGTGGAAGAGGAACGGCTGCATCGCAAGCAGCGGCTGGCGGCGGGTTTCCGCCTCTTCTCCAAGTGCGGGTTCGACGAGGGGATTGCCGGCCACATCACGGCTCGTGACCCCGAGCTGCTCGACCATTTCTGGGTGAACCCCTTCGCCATGCACTTCGGGCAGATCTCGGTGTCCGACCTGCTGCTGGTCAACGGGCAGGGAGACGTCGTGCAGGGGGGGCGGCCGGTCAACCTGGCGGCGTTCGCTATCCATTCCCAGGTCCACGCGGCGCGGCCCGATGTGGTGGCCGCTGCGCACTCCCACTCGGTGCACGGCAAGGCGTGGTCGGCCCTCGGTCGCCGGCTCGATCCGCTCACCCAGGACGCATGTGCGTTCTACGAGGACCATGGCTTGTTCGACGACTACACGGGCGTCGTGATCGACGTGGCCGAGGGTCGGAGGATCGGCGAAGCTCTCGGTGCCACGAAAGCGCTCATCCTTCGGAACCACGGGCTGTTGACCGTCGGCCACACCGTCGACGAAGCGGTCTGGTGGTTCATCACCATGGAGCGGACCTGCCAGGCCCAGCTGCTGGCCGAGGCGGCCGGTACGCCGGTCCAGATCAGCCCGCAGCACGCGTCGCTGACGGCGAGCCAGGTTGGCGGTCATTATCTCGGCTGGCTCAACTTCCAGCCGCTCTACGACCGCATCGTGGCGGAGCAGCCGGACCTGCTCGATTGAGCTTGCCCGATTGAGCTTGCCCGATTGAGCCCTGCTCGCCCGCCAGGAGCATTGCCGGTGCTGTCGTGTCCCCGTGCCGGCCCGTCCAGCCGGTAGCATAGGCCCCTGTCGGAAGGGGGGGCAGGCGTGAGCGACGTCCCAGGAGGCCCGGGATGGTGGATCGCCTCCGACGGGCGCTGGTATGCCCCGGAGCTCCATCCCGATGCAGCGGTCATGCCACCAGCGACGGAGCTGAGCCAGGCGGTGTCCGCCAGCAGTGTGTCACTGTCTACGTCACCGCCGCCGCCGGCGGTCTATCCGGACCCCGTGACGCGCTCGTCGTCGGCCTTTGTGGGCGCCAC
>JAJYAB010000006.1 GCA_021779775.1 Actinomycetes bacterium | reverse complement strand
GGGGGTGGGGGGGGCGCGGCGCGCGGGGGGGGGGGGGCGGTGGGAGGTAAGGGGGGGGGAGGGGAGCACTGGGGGGGATGGGAGCATTGGGGGGATGGGAGCACGCGCTATGAATTGCCATCTCGACGTCTTCGCCCGCATGGGGCTCGGAGCCGACAGCCGACCTGTTGCCCGGACTGCTCGATGCCGATGACCTGGTTGCTCTATGGGGCGTACGGCTATACGGGCCGGCTCGTGGTCGAAGCCGCCCGGCGGGCCGGTGAGGAGCCGGTGCTCGCAGGGCGCGATGCCTCGCGGCTCGAACCGATGGCCCGGTCGGCGGGGTTCGAGCACCGGGTGTTCGGCCTCGGGGAACCGTCAGCGCTGCGAGCAGCGCTGACGGGGATCGACGCCGTCGTCCACTGCGCCGGGCCGTTCTCCGCCACCGCCCGGCCGATGCTGGACGCCTGCCTGGCCACCGGGACCCACTACCTCGACATCACCGGGGAGATCGCTGTCTTCGAAGCCGTGCTGCAGCGGCACCAAGAGGCCGTCGATGCCGGCGTGTCGGTGCTCCCCGGATCCGGGTTCGACGTCGTGCCGTCAGACTGCCTGGCCGCCATGCTCGCCAAGGCCCTGCCCGGGGCAACCAGCCTGGAACTGGCGTTCCGCATGGACGGGGGTGTGAGCCCGGGGACGGCGCGGACGGCGATCGAGTCCCTCGGATCGGCGTCGCTGTGCCGGGTCGGCTCCACCATCGTCGACGTGCCGGCGGACCGGCGCCGGCGCCAGGTCACCTTTGCCGACGGGGAGGCCTCCGTGACCGCCGTCTCCTGGGGCGACGTCGCCACCGCCTACTACTCGACCGGCATCCCCGACATCACGGTGTACACGGCTCTGCCAGGCGCCATGGGCCTGGCTGCAGCAGCAGTGGCGATCGCCGGCGGCGCCAGCCGCCGGCCGGGAGTGCAACGAGCGCTGAAGGGGGTCGTCGACCGTCTTCCCGGACCGTCGGGGCGCGCCCGCCGGCGCAGCGTCGGGCAGCTGTGGGGACGGGCCACCGACGGGCAGGGGTCGACCGTCACCGGCACCATGACCACGCCGAACGCCTACACGCTGACCGCCGATGCTGTGCTGCATGTGGTGAGCAGGCTGGCGAGCGGAGGCATCCCCCACGGTGCTCTCACCCCCGCCCAGGCGTTCGGGCCCGATCTTGCAGCACAGCTCCCGGGTGTCACCGTGCACGCGATCGGCTGACCGCCAGCCGGCGCACAGGACCGGAGAATCGACACAGGCGTGCAGATCTGTCTTCACGGTGCAGATCTGTCTTCACCGTGCAGATCTGTGCCATGGTGCAGCGTATGAGACTCGACCAGAAGGTAGCCCTCGTCACGGGAGCGGCATCGGGTATCGGGGCAGCGTGCGCTGGTCGCTTCGCCGAGGAGGGGGCCACCGTCGTCGGCCTCGACCTCGATGGCTCCGATCTCGATGCGGACGTTCGCGACGAGGTGGCGGTCCAGGCGGCCGTGGGCGAAGTGGTATCACGCCACGGCCGGATCGACGTGCTCGTTAATGCTGCCGGTGTTGCCGGGGGAGGCCCGGTCCACGCCCTCGGCAGGGACGAATGGGACCGGGTCATCGATGTCAACCTGACCGGGACGTTCCTCGTCTCGAAGGCGGTGCTGGCACACATGATGCCGGCGAGATCGGGCTCGATCATCCACCTCGCCAGCATCGAGGGCCTCTGGGGAGGGGACGTCCTGTCGGCGTACAACGCGTCCAAGGGAGCAGTGGTGCTCCTGACCCGTCAGATGGCCATCGACTACGGGAGAACCGGGATCCGGGTCAACTGCCTGTGCCCGGGGTTCATCGAGACGCAGATGACCGCGATGATGCGGTTGCCGGGCATGGAGGTGTACCACGACCGGATCGCTGCCCAGCACATGTTGGGTCGATGGGGTCGACCCGACGAGATCGCGTCGTGCGCCGCGTTCCTGGCCTCCGAGGATGCATCGTTCGTCACGGGTCACGCGATGGTGGTAGACGGAGGGTTCACTGCCGGTGTCCGCTTCGGGCTCGGCGAGGCGATGGGGCTCTGACGAGGGCACGGGCCCCGTGCGTGGCGGCGAGCAGCGTGCGTGGGGGTGGGCTCAGCGGTGCGGCATGCCCGCCGGTTCGTTCCGGGCAGCGCTGATGTCGACCACCGGAGCAATCCGACGTTCGCTCCGGGACTTGGCCAACTGCCCCCTCACCCGTTGCAACAGGGCGTCCACCGTGTCGTCTTCCTGGGCCATCGTCATGCCGATGCTGACCGCCACCGCCAGAAGCCGGCTGGCACCGTCCTGACGCCAGATCAGCGGCTGGGTGACGGCATCCACCACCCGGGCCCGCAGGCGGGCCAGCCCGACGGCGTCGATGTGGTCGCACAGGACCACGAACTGGTCGGCAGCCAGCCGGCTGACCGTGTCCTCCTGGCGCACGCTGGCCAGCAACCGGGCTGCCACGGCTTTGAGCGTGGCATCGCCGACCGAACGGCCCATGCTGTTGATCTCGCTGAACCGGTCGATGTCCACGGCGAGCATGGCCGTCGACCGGGTCGGGTCCGAGTACCGCTTGGCTCGTGCCAGGGCATGCCCGGTGCGGTCGACGAGCACGGCGCGGTTGGGCAGCCCAGTCAGCGGGTCCTGCATCGCCGCTCTGCGCTGCTCGGCTTCCGCCTCGAGCTTGGCCGTCGCTTCGTGCAGGTCCGCCTCGAGCTGGCGGACCCGGGACTGCCCTTCGGCCACCTGCGCCTGAGCGCGCAGCAGATCCGAGCAGTCACGCTCGACCAGGAACACGAGATCCGGTCCGGCCGGCAGCACCCAGTGCTCCATGCCGTACAGGCGCCCCATGTGGTCGGTGGCATGTTCCGCGAACCCCGACTCGAGGTGGCCGGTGTCGGCGACGCGGAGGCAGCGCCGGAACACGCCGCTGCGCACCATGTCCGGCCAGAGCTCGCCGCAGATCCTGCCGACGGCGGACGGCCCGGCCGAGCGCTGCGCATGGGCAAGCTCGTTCATGTGCTCGACCCGCAGGTCGACCGCCACCCCGCGCTCGTCGCGGACCGCACGCAGGAGCATGATGGCGTCCGGCAGCCCGTGGAGCACAGCAGCCAGCAGACCCACGATGACGTCAGACGAGCCGGGTATGCCGGAGATCTCGAGGAGCGCTTCGGGGCCCGGCCAGGCCCGCGCCAGGCTCGACCCGCTACGGGTATCAGCTCCGAGCTCGCCCACCGGGATTCCTCCAGTCTCCCTGTGGCTGCAGATCCCTCCGCAGCGTCCTCCGACATGACATCGGCAACCGTTGGGCGTACCTTGACCGCTCAGCGTGCTGCGCCTGCACCGCGATGACACCGCAACAGGATGACAACAGCGTGGGAGGGCCTACGGCGCTCGACCTGAAAGGCCGAAGTTCCGTCATGGAAACGCCGCCGGGGGGCGAGCGGAGTCCTGGGGAGGCACCATGCCAGTTCAGACATTGCGTTGCCGTAGCGGGCTGGTCGCCCACTTGGACAGCACCCTCCGATGCGACGACGCCAAGTGCCGGACCGCCGGGGACAACCCGGAGGCTGTGCTCCGGCACCACGTGGTGGTCGTGGTATGCCGGCAGCCGGGCTGTGACCACTGCATCCGATCCGACGGCAGAATCTGATCCGACGGCAGACCTTCGACCCGACGGCAGACCTTCGACCCGATCCGGCCACCCGTCGCCCCTCTTCATGGCATGCGGTGGTCTCATGACATCAGTGGTGGAACCCACTGCGGCCGTCGGGTTGGGACTGGGAACCACCACGAAGCTTGTCGACCACCGTACCGAGCGAATCGAGGAGCTTGCCCGCCAGGTCACGGCTGAAGCCGTTGCGGACGACCACCCGCAGCACCGCCATGTCGTCGAGCCCCGGGGGCATCGCGTAGGCGGGGACCAGCCATCCATGGGCTCGGAGACCGTCGGAGACGTCGTACACGGTGAACCCGGGCTCCGGTGCGGCGATCCGGAAGGCCAAGGCGGGGATGCCATCGCCGCGAGACACCAGCGCGAACGGCCCCAGGCCCTCGATGCGGTCGGCCAGCCAGGCGGCGGTGTCACGGCACTCCTGCTGCACCCTCCGGTACCCTTCGTGGCCAAGCCGGAGGAAGTTGTAGTACTGGGCGACCACCTGGGCTCCGGGACGGCTGAAGTTCAGGGCAAACGTCGGCATCGCACCGCCGAGATAGTCGACCGTGAACACCAGCTCCTCGGGCAGAGCCGCCGCGTCACGCCAGACCACCCAGCCGACACCGGGGTACACCAGACCGAACTTATGGCCTGACGCGTTGATCGACTGCACCCTCGGCAGGCGGAAGTCCCATTCGAGATCCGGGTCGAGGAACGGGGCTACGAACCCTCCGGACGCGCCGTCGACGTGGAGCGGGACATCCGGGCCCCCACCGGCCGCCAGCGCATCGAGGGCGCCGGCGATGGCGGCCACGGGCTCGTACGCCCCGTCGTAGGTCGAGCCGAGCACCGCCACGACCCCGACGGTCGAGTCGTCGCAGTGCGCGGCAGCAGCATCTGGCGTCAGGCACGTGGCGCCAGGCCCGACCGGCACGAGGCGAGGCTCCACATCCCAGTAGCGGCAGAACTTCTCCCAGCACACTTGGACGTTGGCGCCCATGACCAGGTTCGGACGGTCGGCGGGCAGACCGGCGGCCTGGCGCCGATGGCGCCAGCGGCGAGCCAGGGCCAGACCCCCCAGCATGCAGGCTTCGCTCGACCCGGTGGTGGAGCAACCGGTCGCCCGCTCGTCCGAAGAGGCATGCCAGAGGTCGGCCAGCATGTTGACGCACCGCTTCTCGATCTCGGCGGTCTGCGGGTACTCGTCCTTGTCGATCATGTTCTTGGCCGCGCACTCGGCCATGAGCATCTCGCCCTCGCGGTCCATGTAGGTGGTGACGAACGTGGCCAGGTTGAGCCGAGCGCTGCCGTCCAGCAGGAGCTCGTCGTGGACGACCTGGTAGGCGGTCGCCGGGGGCATCCCTCGCGAGGCCAGGCGAAACCGGGGTACCTCACCCGTCTCGCCGGCCCGATCGAGCTGCGGGCGGAGGTGGAGCGGCTCGGTGGAGCGGTCACCGGTCTCGTGCGGGTGCAGGGCCATCTCCACAGCTTCCCATCGACAGCAGCCGGCCGTCGCGTCGGGTCCCGAATTTCCGGCCGGCACTCGCGGTCGGATGGAGCGCCGACCGGGTAACGTCCGCTCGATGCCAGACGCTGTCTCCACCGCCGAAGATGCTCCGACATGGTTTCGCAACGCCCTGGCCGTGCCGAGCACCGACAACTACGTCGAGGTCGCGGGCAGCCGGATCCACTACCTGGCATGGGGGGAGCCAGGCCACCGGGGGCTGGTCTTCGTCCACGGTGGGGGAGCCCATGCCCACTGGTGGTCCCATGTGGCAGCCACGTTCGCTCCGGACCTGCGGGTGCTGGCCGTCGATCTGTCGGGTCACGGGGACAGCAGCCACCGGAGCTCGTATGCCCTCGAGCAGTGGACCGAAGAGGTCGTCGCCGTCACCCGCCACGGCGGCATCGAAGGGCGGCCGGTGGTGATCGGGCACAGCATGGGCGGGTTCGTCGCGGTCGTCACTGCTGCGCTGCACGGCGACGACCTCGCCGGCGTCATCGTCTGTGACTCGCCGGTGACCGAGCCCGACCCCGAGGTGGCGTCCTACCGCATGCGCCAGTCATTCGGCCGGCCCCGCACCTACGCCTCACTGGACGAGGCCATCGGCCGCTTCCGCACCATCCCACCACAAGCCCACTACCTGCCGTACGTCATGGACCACGTCGCACGCCGCTCGCTGCGCCAGGTCGGTGACGGGTGGCAGTGGAAATTCGACCAGAACGTCTTCGAGCAGTTCGGAGATTCGATGCGCGGCGTCGCCCTCCCCTACCTGGCGAAGGTGCGCTGCCGGTTCGCCCTGTTGCGCTCGGAGCACGGGCTCGTCACCCCTGACATCGGGGCGTCGATGTTCGACGCCGTCGGCCGGGTAGCGCCGGTGGTCGAGCTTCCTGAAGCGGGACACCATGCCATGCTCGACCAGCCGCTACTGCTGCTGACGGCGCTGCGCACCCTACTGGCCGACTGGGAGCACTCCGACCCGCACCGCCGGGCCGGCCGCTGAAGTCACCGGAGCCCGCTCGGCTGGACCATCCGGGCGCTCCCGGCTGTCGACAGGGCCAGGCTACGCCGTCGTCCCACCGTCGATGGGGAGGATGGAACCTGTCGTGTAGCTCGACTCGTCGGACGCCAGGAACACGATACCGGCGGCGATGTGCTCGGGAGTGGAGAACCCCATGCGGCTCATACCCTTGTGCAGGTGCTTGGGATCCGCACCTTCGGGAAGCTCGAACATGCCGATCAGCGGCGTATCGACGGTTCCCGGCGCCACGGCGTTGACCCGTACCCCCCGGTCCGCGTACTCGACGGCCAGCGCCTTGGTCAGCATGACGACGCCACCTTTCGACGCGCAGTAAGCGGCCGAGTAGGCGGAGCCGATGAGCCCAGCGGTGGATGCCACGTTCACGATGGTGCCGCCGCCGGGATGCAGGAGGTACGGGAGGGTCGCCTGGCACATGAGGAACGGCCCGGTCAGGTTGACGGCGATCATCTGCTCCCACTTGGCAACCGGCATGTCGGTCGTGTGGAAGAACCCGCCGATCCCTGCGACGTTACAGAGCACGCTCGGCCGCCCGAGGTCATCGGCCACGCGGTCGACGGTACGGCGCGCCTGCTCGGCATCGGTCACGTCGCAGCGGTAGGCGAGCGCCCGAGCTCCCAACGTCTTGAGCGCCTCCACCGTCTGGTCGATCCCGTTGGTGTTGACGTCCAGGCACGCCACGGCGGCACCCTCGCTCGCCAGACGCACAGCGGTGGCCTTGCCGATGCCCGAACCGGCACCGGTCACGACGGACACCTTTCCCTCGAACCGGCGGACAGGCAGCGTGGGGATGTGGTCGGCAGGCACGCTGTGCTCCTCCGTCGTGTGGGGCGCCTCGTGTGGGGCGCCTCGTGTGAAGCTGCCCTGGTCACTGGCCAGTGTAGGTACCGGTGGCGACGAGGGTCGGGGTGAAGGGCGCAGCGCAACGTCCGGCCAGTGCCGGCACCGGACGTCAGGGAGCTGCTCAGCCGATGCGGACGGTGCGCCGCGACAGCGCCCGGTACAGGTCGAGGGTCTCCGGGTGCACGGCGTCGAACGGCTCGATCCCGTCGGCGACCAGATGGACCAGCTCGCGCATCACCGCTTCGACCCCGGCCGGATTGCCCGCCGCGTCGGCCGACTCCAGCAACACCCGGTACAGCCGCTCGTCGTACGGGCTCACCTTCAGTCCCTGGCGCGCCGCCCACTCGGCAGCTCCAGGATCCGACATCGCCAGGCAGTGCCTGGCGCAGCGCGTCGACACGTCGACGACGACTGCCTCGATCGATGCCGCGATACCCTCGAGAAGCACCCAGTCCTGGGAGCGCAGGCCGTCGAAGGGGCGCCCACGCACCAGAGCCAACGCCGTGCCCCAGTCCGACGGGTCGGATGACGCCGCCCGGCGAGCGAACTCGTCCCAGTCGGACGTGACCGTTCCCGCAAGGGCCAGGCGACCGTGCGAGCGCGGCAGGTGGTCGTTGCCCTCGTGGTCGCTGCCGAGCGACCGGCGAGCTGCCGACGCGGTCGAGTGGAGGCTCGCCGGGGCCATCAGGCGATCGGGCCACAGCGCTGTCGCCCACTGGTCGTTCGTCGAGCCGCCGGGGTGCATGGCCAGGTAGATGACCAGCTCGAGTGCCCACGCCCGGCTGAAGGGTCGGGCCAGCCCGGTGACCCGGACCGGCCCGAGCACATGGACAACCACTCGGCCGGCCGGGCAGTCGTGCACGGGATCCGCAGGGGACAGGATGCGGGTGACCGCGCCGGGAGCAGCCCCTGGCTCGGCTCCGGGTGGCACATCCTGCCCCGTCGGGAGCTGGGAGCGCAGCGCCGCCGCCATCGGGGGGCCGACGGACCCCCTGGGCACACCGCCCGCCGGCTCGGGCACACCGAGCCGGTCCGGCATGGGGATGCGCAATTTATCGTAGGGGGGGTCATCCGGGCTGACGTCGTGGCCATGGGAGGCCAGCTCGATGAGCGCACAGACCGCCTCTGCCGTCTGGCGGTCGGTGCGCTGCGCCTCCAACACCTCCTCCGGGTCCTCCCGTGAAGGTGCCGGCTCGTATGAACTGGGTCCTTGGCGACCCAAGCGAATCGACGTGCCGTCGCTGACCGCGCTCCACCGAGCGCTGGGCATCTCGCCCGCTATCACGACGGCAATGCCGTGCTCGCCCGCTGCGGCGAGCTCGACGAGACGAGCGGTCGCCTCTTCCTCCGATGCCAAGGGATCAGGCGCGCAGACGACCACGAGGAGGTCCCACGTTGCACCGCCGCCCTCCGCTGATCGCATCGTTGGATCTTGGTGGCTCAGTCCTTGCGCCAAGCGCCGACGCTCGCTCACATGGTGGGCGGCGACAGCGAGGGCCTCGCTTCGGGTCCGCAGCCACCTGGAGCGCTCGAGGAGGCCCATCCCGGGTCCGAAGCCGACGAGGACGGTCTGCACCTGCTCGGCCCACGGCGCCGTCGCCAGCTCCAGGACCATGGCGTGGACCATCTCGTCTCCTACGGAGCCGTCCACCGCCAAGGATCCGACGCGCTCGAGGTTGAGCAGGATCGTCGCCGGTCCATCACGGCCAAGGGTGACCAACGCCGGAACCGGAGCGTCGATCCCGGTGGCCCACATGTCGCTGCGGCTTTCCGCGGCAACCGCGCTGGTCCGGTCGACCAACCACGACCTCGGTCCTTCACCGGGTCGGAAGGGCCGAGGAAGGCGAGTGACCTGCCGATCGACGATCATCTCGACCTGGGACTCGTGAAGCCGGACGAGGACGACATCAGGCGGCGTCACGCCCTCAGCCCGGCAGCGCCCCGACAAGAGACGGAGCGTGGTGTCGACCCAGTCCACGGCAGTGTCGTCGCTGGACAGTCGGAGCCGGCCTTCGACCGCTGCCATGTCGCTGTCCGGCAATGCGATGCGGAGGCCCGGTGCGCGCCGGCGCTGCTGAGAACGCCGCAGCTTCGTCAACAGCGCGATCACCCCCGCACCGAGGATCCCGAGCCCGATCGGACCGGCCGGGAGCGGGGACGCCGGGTCGGTCGGGGACGCCGGGTCGGTCGGGGACGGCGGGAGCGAGGAAGGCGGGTCGGTCGGGGACGGCGGGTGGGTCGGGGACGGCGGGTCGGTCGGGGACGGCGCCTGGAGTAGGGAGAGGGCCTCAACAGGACGAGCGGTGGCGGCCCCCGATACCGGTGGCGAGGCGGTGACCGGGACGGGAAGCTCCAAGATCCATCCTGGGAGAATCCATCCTGCCGACTCGAACCGGCCGCCGTCGGGCTGCGAGCGGCCCTCGTTCATCTGGGCGATGCGGCTCCAACCGAGCGGGGATCCGAGCTGCTGCTCGGCAATCGACCACAAGGTGTCCCCAGGCAGGACCACGTACTGCCGCGTCGTCGGCACCGGCGCCGACGGCTGCATGTCGCCAAGAGCAGCGGCGGGCGCTCGGGCTGGGATCCTCAGGGAGGTGGGCGCCACGTGCATGGTTGTCGTGGTCGCCCCGACAGGCTGGTGATGACGGCTGGTCGAGCCCAACGCCAACGAGGCCCCGACCAGCAAGGCGACCACCGCCTGGAGGTTCCGACTTGCCGGTAGGCGAGCGGGTTGCCGACCTGTCGCCCTGGCGCCAAGCTCGGCAACCACGCACAGCACCAGCCACAGCCAGGCCGACCACGCCGCCAAGACCGACAGCGATGCCACGGCCCGATCTGTCAGCGGATGCGACAGCGTGGCACCGAGGTGGTGCATGGACAGAGCAGCGAACAGTCGGGCGATCGGAGGGGGTTGGTGCTCTCCCAGCATGACCAACGGCACCCCCACCGTGAGGACCACCAGGCCGGCCAGCGACGTCAGGCCTCCGCTGACATGTCGCGTCATCCTCCGCTGCTGCATCTAGCTGCCCTCCGTAACGCCAGAGATGTTCGTGGCTGTGGCCGTCGCCGACTGTGTGATGGTCCTGATGCCCACCATGCTCAGCAGGTAGGTCGGCTCACTGACCTGGGCATGTACGATCACGTCGTTGCCGCGCACCACCACGGAGCCGGAAGCGCCGACGCTCCGCAGGTAGGCGAGCGCACCCGACGTCGCGATGGCCGGATCGAGAGCAACGTGGCCCTGGTACAGCTCCGACGCCGACACGGCTCCCGCTCCCGCACGTGCTGCTTCTTCGGCGTAGGCCATCGCCTTGCCACGCTCGGCAAACGCACGTCCGCCGTCGACGACGAGCCCCAGGACCATCATGAGCGATGCGGCGAGCACGGCGAGGAACGCGGCGAGCGCCCCCCCTTCGGGGGCAGGAGCTCCCAGAGACCCAGGAGCTCCCAGAGACCCAGGAGCCGGCCTCGTCACCCGAAGCCCCGATAACGATCGATAGGCGCGCTCTGCCGTGTCCGGACCACGATGGATCCGGGCATCCCGGGCACGAGCACGTCCGACAGGTCGATCCGACATGAGATGGTCACTGCCACCGATCCACCCGGAACGAACGCCGAGGTGTCGGTCGAGACGATGGGGTCCAGACACGTTCGTCTCCCTCCCGAGAACGTCGGCATAGCCTCCATCTGCGCGACTGCCTGGGCATCCGGCCCGTCCAGTGCTCCCGACGCCGCCTGAGCTGCCCCCCGGGCTGCTCCGATGATCTCCTGGCGTGCCGCTTCGACCCGGGTCATGCCGACGATGGCGAACACGAACACCAGGAACACCGGCGCCAGGACCACGATCTCGACGGCCAAGCTGCCGCCCTCGCCAAGCCCGGGACACGACGAGCGCTTCATTGATGGACCCGGAACACCTGTGCAGGGCCCACACGATCCGCGCGGACATGCATGCGGATACCTGGCAGCACCGAGGTCGCCGAGGCGGTGATAACAACCTCGACCTGAGCTCCGGGGATCATCCGAACGGAGACCACAGGGTTACGAACGGCGCGGTCCGACCCCAGCATGCGCTCTGCGGCAGATGCTCCGGCGGGCATGCTCCCACCCATACCGCTGGCAATCCGCTCGCTCTGGGTCGCTGCGCTCTGCACCGCCCAGTCGGCCTGTGCCCAAAGGGCGGCCTGCAGGCAGAGCACGACCAGCACCATGATCACCGGCACCAGCACCACCGCCTCGACGACGGAGCTGCCGCAGTCTGCCCGGCCGGGAACGCCGGGGGCGGGATTTCCAGCAGATGGCCGGACCGACCCCGCCCGCGTTCTGCTCACTTGAGCGGGATGTTGTTCGCCGCCGCCGTCACCTTGCTCACGATGATGGCCCCGACCGCGATAGCGAGCGTGGCGAAGATCGCCGTCAGGATCACCTTCTCCACAACGGTGCCCCGCTCGTCGCGACCCGGGCTGCTCATCCGAGCACGGGCGATTGCCCACAAGATATGCAGTTGCAGGTACATGGCGCTCTACTCCTTCATGTTGGGACGCCTTCGTGTTGGGACGCCTTGGTGTTGGGACGCCTTGGTGTTGGGACCGACCTGTAGCCGGACAGCCCGAGGTGATCACGGCGCAGGACGGGCCCCGCTGCCGAAGGCCCACGCGGGGGTTCTGTTCGCCGCTTAGGCAGCCGGTTTGCCCGCTGCCCACCGGTACCTCCCGACACCCCACGACTATCTGGCTGCATCGCTGTAGCGGCGCGCCGGCCTGCGCATCGCCGAGACGGTCATGCTCGGCGTGGGCGACTGCCAGCCTGATCTGGGCGAGCTCGGCAAGCTGCACGTCCGCTTCGGCAAGGGCAGCCGCGGCCGGGGCCAACGACCCACCTCGTGCCCTGCATCAACGACGCCGAGGCGCTCCGGGCCGGGCCCGCAGGGGTCGTCGACCATTGGCTGGCGGCCTGGAAGGGACGGCTCACCCCGCACGCCTTTCGCCACTTCTGTGCCTCGTCGCTGTACACCAGAGGCATGGACCTCGAGGCCATCCAGGACCTTCTCGGACATCACTGGCTCTCGACCACGACTCTGCGGTTGCACGTCCCGGCCGAGCGCTACGCCCACACCACCAACCAGCCAGTAGCGTCTACATGAGTAGACGCTAGTCCGTCTATATGGATAGACTAGAGCAGTGGCCGCCCGGGCGTTGGTCCCCATCCACGCCGGCGAAGTCACCGCAGGGACGCTCCGCTCCGTCGAGCGGGACCTCGAAGCGTGCCTCGGCCCGAGGTGGCTCACCCGATGAGCGACGACACCGCCACGACCCCGATGGAGGAGAACATGAAGACCTACACCGCCCGCCTGGAGCGGGAGAAGGACGGCCGCTGGACGGTCGAGCTCGAGGAGGAACCACGGGTCCACACCTGGGGCAAGACTGTCGAGCAGGCCCTCGCCCGCATGCGCGAAGCCTCCGCCTTGTGGTTCGGCACCGGCGAGGACGAGATCGAGCTCGTCCCCCGCCCGGTGCTGCCAAAGACCACCAGCAAGACCGTGGAGCAGGCACGCCAGGCCCGTAAGCAAGCCCGCAACGCGGACCGTCTCGCCGTCGAGCAGACCCGCAAAGCCGCCGCCGCGCTCACCGGTCGCGGCATCAGCATGCGTGACGCCGCCGTGATCTTGGGCATCTCGCACCAGCGGGTCCACCAGCTCCTCTCCCCAGAAACGAGACCGCCGCGGCGCAAGGCGGGCTGACGGGGCCAGCGGGTTCGCCAAACCCCAGGGTCCACGCGTGCCCGTCACGACCATGCCATCCTTGGGTTCGAGCCGTTCGGTGCTCCAGAATTCATGAGCCCATCGCCTTTTCACAACCCGCTCGAGCTCATAGCCCGGTCGAGATGCGGGCGATCGCCGGATATCCGAGGAACACGAGAAACCCGACGAGCAGGAGGACCGCGGGGAGGAAGAGCCGCTCCGTCACCGTGTTCGCCTCCGTCTCGGCTTCGGCCAGCTCATGCCGGCGGATCGACGTGGCCTTGGCCGTCAAGGTGGCTCGTACCCGGGTCCCTTCGGTGCCAGCCAGCGTCACCGCACCGGCAAGCTCGGTGAGCTCACTGACGCCGAGCTCCGAGCCGAGCTCGCCGAGAGCCGACCACGGTGACTCTCCTGCGTGCCTCGCATGCTCGAGCACCTCGACGATCCTCGAGGATGACGGGCTTTCGGTGACGTCCGCTGCAGCATGCAGGGCACCTTCGACGCCCATCCCGCCGGCGAGGCAGAGCACCACCAGGTCGAGGTAGACGCCCACGGTCCTGCGAAGCTCCCGGCGGGCAACCCGTGCGTCCCGCAACACCGCGGCGAAAGGGACGAGCCAGCCGGCTCCAGCACCGACGATCGCCGCCCAAAGTGGCAGCGATATCGGGAGGTGAGCTCCGCCGAACATGGCGAGGGCCCACGCCGCAGGCATGGCCACGCCGCCGATGGCCGCGGTTACCGTCGCCTGCCCGCAGATGTCCGGAAGGGCGGTCCGGGTGAGCGCGAGCGCCCGGGTCACCCTCGGGGGGGTCCACGCGTGATCCGTCATCGCAGCGGCGAGCCGCCTTCCCGCTGCCGAGCGTGCCCGGCGCGATGCGGTCTCCTGTCCTGCCGCCCGTCCAGGATCGCCGAGCTCGGCGCGATCGAGCGGCGACAATCGCGTATGCAATGGGCTGGGGGCGGGACGCATCGAACGGATGAGTGCGGTGATTCCCAGCCCACACCCGAACGCGGCCACGACGACGAGGGTCATGCGAGCTCCGACGTATCGAGCATCCGGACGGGCTGTGGCGGCTCCACCATCCGGACCATCAACGCGATGCCGGCCGCGTAGCAAGCTACGACCAACCCGAGGAAGCATTCCCCGACCGTGGAGCCAAAAGGCGCGAGGTAGCTCCGAGCCAGCAGCGCCAGGGCACCGGCGAACAGCACCGAGAACACGACGATCGTCCTGACCCCGCTCTTCGCCGAGGCTCGACCAGCTTCGATTCGCAGCCGGAGGGAGGCGTCCTCGCGGATGGACTCCGCCAGTGCCCCGAGCAGATCGGCCAATCGCTGAGCCTTGGCCCTGGCCGCCAGCAGCAGGGCGCAGACGACGACGTCCCCGCTCGGGTCGGCCAGCTCTGCCGCGAACATCCGGAGCGCCTGTTCCATGGCCATGCCGGTGGCCAACCTGTCCGCCAGACGGGCCACCGGCTGCCGTACCGGGGCCGGAGCGACGGCAACGGTGGAGCCGATGGCCTGGCCCAGCCCGGCAGACGCTGCCAGGGAGTCTCGGAGCAGCTCCGTCCAGGATGCGATGGCTTCTGCCCTACGGACCGCGTCACGAGCGCTGTCCCGGCTCACCAGCCGCGGCGCCGCGGCAACCGCCAGGGTTGCAGCAACCGCTGCAACGGGCCAACGCGTGAGCGCTCCGGCCAGACCGCCGGCGAACACCGGCAGAACCACCCGGCGGGAGAGGGAAGCACCACCCCATCGCTTCGTCACCCGTGACGATGCAGCGGCCGGACCAACGTTCCGGCGGTGCACAGCGTCGACAACCCGAGGGCTCCTGAGCGAGGCGACGAGCATCGCGATGCCGGCACCCACACCCACGACGGAGCAGAAGACGAGGATGTTCACCGATGATCGCCCAGCCCGTGTAGCAGCTCGGGTTGGAACCCGTGTGCCACCAGCTCGTGGAGCGTCGAGGACCGCAGTGGTGCACCGACCGTCGCTCCGCTGTCCCCCCCCGGTCGTACCACCTCGTTGGAGACGACGTTCAGGCCGTCGGCCCCGACGACCTCCCGGATCGACGACACGAAGCGGCGGCGACGGACGGCAGGGAACCGCACCACGGAGGAACCAGGACCCACCGACTGGTCCTGGAGGCTGGCGTGGTCCTGGAGGCCGGCGAACGGTGGCTCATGCGGGGCCTCGAACCCGTCCATCGAGCTGGTCGAGACCTCAGGATCCTCGGTGCTGTCGATCACGTCGACGAAGACAACCAAGTGGATCGCTCCGGCGATCAGCACGTTGGTCGCCTCGAGCGGCAGGCGCTCCGCCGCCTGCACGGCGTAGGACGCCATCCGCCGGAACGCCCCCTCCGATGAGTCGGCATGGATCGTGCACATCGATCCGGATCGGCCCTGGCTCATCGCATTTAACATCGGGATGATCTCGTCCCCCAGGACCTCGCCGACAATCACCCGGTCGGCGTTCATCCGCAGCGCCCGGCGCACGAGCCGGGCCATGGTGATCTCGCCGACGCCTTCGGCGTTCGCCTCGCGGGCCTCGAGAGCGACAGCATCAGGATGGCGGGTGTCGTCGCCGGCCACGCCGAGCTCGAACGCCTGCTCGATGGTGACGATCCGCTCGCGCATGGGGATCTCGGCGGCAAGCGCCCGGACCAGCGTGGTCTTGCCCGCGTTCATCGCCCCGGCAACGACAATGTTCTTCCGAGCCCTGACTGCTGCCCGAAGAAGGCTGGCAATGCCATCGTCGATGGATCCCATCCGCACGAGCTCGGCCAGGGTCAGGTGCACGAACCGATGCCGGCGGATCGATGCCACCGGGCGCCCCGTGACCCCCATCAGTGCCGACAGGCGGCTGCCGTCCGGCAACCGCAGGTCGAGCTCCGGGTGCGCCGTATCGAACCGGCGCTCACTCAGCCCGAACCGTGCCGCTGCCGACCGGAGCATCTCCACGAGCTCGCTGTCCGTCTCGGCGATGGGCGGTGCTGCTGCCTTCGTGCCGTCGGCGTAGGTGACCCAAACCCTGTCGCACCCGTTCACGTCGATGTTCTCGGTGCGCTCGTCATCGACCAGGGCCTGCAGCCGGCCAAGGCCGAACAGCGCGTCGAGGACCGCATGCGCCAGCTCCTGCTCCTGCAGCGGGTCAAGCGGGGTCTCGCCGGCTGCCACCCGGTCGCTGGCCTGGCGCCGGAGGCGTGACAGCGCAAGTTGCCGCGTCAGCTCCCTCCGATCGGCAAGGGAGAGGTGCCGCCGGCCCTCGCGCAGGAGGTCATCTGCCACCTCCGCCCGGAGCCGCGCAACGACGGATCGGTGATCGCCAGTCATGCCGGCCGCTCTCCGAGCGGCGCGACGTTCACGCTGCCGCGGCGCAGGCGGCTCCCCATCCGGGCCACCAGGGTCTGCGGAGCGGCGTCTTGCACCTGCGCCCTGTCGCCAACGGAAGGCACCGCCGCATCGTCGTGAACCGAGCTGGCGACTGCCAGCATGCGATTCGATATCGCTGCTGCGGCCGCCACCAGCCCTGAACGAGCGAAGGACCGTTGCGCACCGAGCGCGCCGCATGCCACTCCGGCGGCGGCGCTGTCCTCCGGGACGATCCCAAGCACGTCGAGGCCGAGGAGCGCCGATGCTTCGTCTGCCCGTTGGCGGGGTGCTCCTCGCAGCACCAGGGAAACCATGCCGGGCACCCACTCGGCCAGGCGTTCCGCCGCCCAGCGAGCCTGGGCCAGGCTCGCCACGTCATGCCGGCAGACGAGGACCACTGCGT
>JAJYAB010000243.1 GCA_021779775.1 Actinomycetes bacterium | reverse complement strand
CGTCGAAGGCGCCTCCGGCGATGCCCAGGGCGTGTTGGATCGTGGCTGACGTGCCGGGCACGATGGCGTCGGGTGTCGTGGTGGCCAGCACCAGGACGTCGATGTCCTGTGGCCGGCAGCCTGCCCGCTCCAGGGCGTGGCGTCCAGCCTCGATGCCGAGGCTGGAGGTGGTTCCCCCGATCCGGCGCTCGCGGATGCCGGTCCGCTCGGTGATCCACGCGTCGCTCGTGTGGAGCGCGGCCGACAGGTCCTCGTTGGTCACGATCTTGTCGGGCAAGGCCGTTCCCCAGCCGACGATGCGGGCGCCGGGCACGATCAGGCCCGTTCCAGGACGTGGATGCCGACGAACGCCGCATCCCCGCCGATAATGCCCCCGGTGTTCACTGCAGCAGCCAGCCGGGCCCCTTCCACCTGCCGTGCACCGGCGCTGCACCGCAGGTGGGCCACCAGCTCGGCCAGCTGGCACACGCCGGTGGCCCCCAGGGGATGTCCCCGGCCGACCAACCCGCCGCTCGGGTTGACGCAGATTCCCGATCCGCCGAGGTCGGTCGCGCCGGCCGCGGTGGACCGCCCGGCTTCGCCCGGTGCGAAGAAGCCCAGGGACTCGAGTGCGTAGAGCTCTTCGGCGCTGGTGGCGTCGTGCAGCTCGACGATGTCGAGGTCGCCCGGTCCCACACCCGAAGCGTTCCACGCCCGGTCGGCTGCTTCGGCCAGCCGGTCGTGGTAGTCGAGGTCGCCGTTGCCGGACCGGCCGACGCTGGCGATGATCCGAGGTCCGCGGGGCGCAGCCGCAGTGCTGAGGACAGCAGCTGCGGCGCCGTCGGTGAACGACGAGCACATCAGGCGGGTGAGCTTGCCTGCTACCGGTGCAGAGTCGAGGACGTCGCGCAGCGTGACGGGCGTCTGGAACTGGGCGAGCGGGTTCCGTGCCGCGCAGCGCCGCGCTTTGACCGCCGTGGCCGCTACCTGTTCCACCGTGGTCCCCCGCTCGGAGAGCTGGCGGTCCAGCCAGACGGAGTTCAGCCCCATCAGGATGCTGCCGGACTCGTTGTCGAGCACGGCATGCAGGGCGGCACGCTCGGTGGCGGGAAGGCCGTCTTCCACTCCGGCCAGGGTGGCGTCTCGGTGGCCGGTCCACATCTTCTCGACGCCGACCACCAGGACGGGGGACTCCCCGCCGACGGCGGCGATGTGCCCGAGCCTTAAGGCGGTGGCGCCCCCGGCGCAGGAGTTGTCGACGTTGACGAGCGGGACCCCCTGGAGGCCGCTGTTCCGGAGCCAGGTCTGTCCACGGATGCAGGCCTGGTCACACAGCCGGCCGCCGGTCGCGTTGGCCAGGATGACCAGGCCGACGTCGGCGGGACGCAGCCCTGCGTCGGCGAGGGCAGCGGTTGTCGCCTGCTGGGCAAGCTCCTCCACACCCAGGTCGCGACGGGCCAAGGTGGTCATGCCGATGCCCGCGATGCTCACCACCTGTTTGGCCACGTGTTCAATCTCCCTGGAATCTCCCTGGGCTTGACGTGACGACACCCGCCAGCTCGCCCGACAAGTCCTCGAACTGTACCAGCGGGTCGTCGGTCGTCATGTAGACGGCCACGTGGCCGGCGCCGGCCTCGAACCACCGCTCGAGCTGCCGGGCGCAGTGCCGAGCGGTGCCGGACACCAGGTGTCGGGCGAACGCCTTGGGCGGCAGTCCGTACATCGAGCCCATCCAGCACGCTCCACGTTCGGCGGCGTCGGGTCCTCCCACCGACACGAACACGGTGATCGCCCGGGTGATGGCTGTCGGGTCGCGGCCGGCACGCTCGGCCTCCTCGTCGAGGCGGCCGAGCGCCTCGCCATACTCGTCGACTGCGACGAACAGCGGGATCCAGCCGTCGCCGTGCCGTGCCGCCCGCCGCCGTGCCGCCTCGCTGGACCCGCCCACCCAGATCGGCAACCCTGAGCCGGGCGCCGGGCGTTGGCCGTAGCGGGTGAGCTCGTCGGGCTCGGACCAGAGCGCCCGGAGCGTGTCGATGCCGGCGTCGAGCAGGCGGCCGCGGTCGGCGAAGGCGATGCCGGCAGCTTCGTACTCCCCGGCATGGCTGCCCACCCCGACGCCGAGCAGCAGCCGCCCCCCGGAAAGGTGGTGCAGCGCCGCTGCCTGCTTCGCCACCACCGACGTGCGCCGAAGGGGAAGCTGGAGCACGCAGGAGCCTAGGGCGGCCCCTTCGGTGGCGGTGCTCGCCACGGTCAGGGCGGTCAGGCACTCGAGCACGGGGCCGTGCCAGAAGACGTGGTCGCAGGCCCACAGCGTCGAGGCGCCTGCCACTTCCGCAGCCCGGCAGAGCCGCGCCAGATCACCAGCGTCGGGCGGTGGCCCTCCCTGTGGCAGGGTGGGCAGGATGAGCCCCAACAGGCCGGGGCGGGCCTGGGTGGCAGGGGGGACGGCAGCCGGGGTGGCAGGGGGGACGGCAGCCGGGGTGGGCAAGCGCACATCGCATCGTATCCGGGGCCCTGGTGCATTTCCGTTGCAGCGCCGCGACGAAGCGGCACGGCCACGGGCGGCGTACGGCAGAATGGGACTGTGGGCGACGAGCAGAACGTGGGCGACGAGCAGAACGTGAACGACGAGCAGAACGTGAACGACGAGCAGAACGTGAACGACGAGCAGACTGCGCAGGAGGCGGTGGTGGTATTGAGCGACGATGTCCGCCGGCAGCGGGCTGAGGCGCTGCGCGCGCTGGTCGACACGATGCGCCCCGCTGTGCAGGCAGACGGCGGCGACCTGCAGCTCGTCGACTTCGACGTCGACGCGGGCACGGTGGAGGTGCAGCTCGTCGGCGCATGCAGCTCGTGCGCCATCTCCTCGGCGACCCTGCAGGGGGGGGTCGAGCGGATCTTGCGGGGGCGGCTCCCCTGGGTGACCGAGGTCATCGGGGGGGTGGACGAGTCGGCGGACCCGTTCGCATCGGCCGCCATGGGCCAGGGAGGCTACGTCCCCAAGTTCTGACCGGGGAGCGTCGGGCTCGTCACGGGGCCTGAGCGCTTGCCCGCCAGTGGCGCTCCGCCAGGCAGCCGTCCGGGGTGCAGTCGTGTCTGGAGGTGCAGTCGTGTCCGGAGGTGCAGTCGTGTCCGGTCCGAGCCGCACGGACGATCCGGTGCGTCCGGTCCGAGCCGCAGGCATGGCCCTGGCTGCGGTAGCGATCGCTGTGGCGCATGCTGCTCCCGCGATGTGCGTGCTCCCTGCGCTGGCGCCGTGGCAGCCGCGCCGAGTCCCCGGAGTGGCTTGCCGCTGGCGCGGTCGGGCTGGACGACGGCAGGTCGCCGTCACCTTCGACGACGGGCCGTCGCCCGACACCGTGCTCCTGCTCGAACCGCTGCGCCAGCTCGGCATGCCGGCCACGTTCTTCTTGACCGGCCAGCGTATGGAGTCCCAGCCTGACGTGGCACGGGAATTGCGATCGGCCGGCCACCAGGTGGGCCTCCACGGGTTCCGCCACGAGCACCACCTGCTGCGCAGCCCGCGGTGGGTGGCTGACGACCTCGACCGGGCGGTGGCCGTCCACCGCCGGGTCCTCGGCGAGACGCCCCGGTGGTTCCGTCCCCCCTACGGCCAGCTGTCGGCTGCCACGGTGGGAGCAGCTCGCCGGCTCGGGCTCGAGACGGTGCTCTGGAGCACATGGGGAAGGGAATTTGCCGATCCCGCTCCGGACCGGGTCCTGGCCCGGCTGGTGCCACGGCTCACTGACGGTGCTGTCGTGCTGTTGCACGACAGCGACGGGACTTCCCCGCCGGGGACGGCTGCCGCCACCCGCCAGCTCCTGCCGCTGCTGGCTGGCGCCCTGGCACGGTGCGGGCTGACCGCGGTGACCCTCGACGAGCTCGTCGCACCGAGCGGCGAGCGGCCCGTTCGGCCTTGACTGGACTATCTGACTGGACTACCTGATCGGATATCCTGGGTTCGAGCTGGAACCCCAGCGGGCTACCCCATTGCGGTGGTGGCCTCGGAG